>NZ_JNKD01000043.1:0-25490 GCF_000701925.1 Ruminobacter sp. RM87
CAGTTTAAGGTTTTGAACGGAGGAGAACGCCTCTATGCCACCGGTTCAACATATAAGGGAAAAATATTCATTCATCTACTGGCTCAGGCCTTGAGGATGATGATGTGCGTTAGCGCTGCCGGACATAAAGCGGACGGAAAGGTACTTCCAGGAGAATCATTGGAAAAGGCAATGATACAGCTTAAAAAGCTTCAGGCCACAAAGGCACCGGAAAGAGGTACTTACATAACAAAAGAGATCCCTAAAAAAACCAGAGATCTCTTCGACTTGTTCGGCATACCTTACCCAAAGAAGCAAATCAAAAATTAGAAACTATGATCTGCGGAGTTAGGGATATAACATTACAAATAAAGACAGAACCTTTATCTACTTTCCATAATGATGACTGTCAGTGGACTCAAGATAATCGATGTAAAGCTTACGACTCATAATCTCTCTGCCGTTAAGTAAATACTGAATATTCTTGCGACATATTCTTTTGGCAGCCTTTAGTGAAGACGAAGTAAAATGTCTTTCCAGTATTTCAAGCAGATCACTTCCCCTATATACATCCTCGATATTTATATTTGAGCTGATCATCTCCTGACTTACCGGAACAAAACCATGATGCATTCTGTAGAAATACCATGTATGAGGTCTGATTAATTGTTCACTGTCAGCCTCATGGTAGAAATCAACGCCTACACCAAGTTCTTCAAGCAGAGTAAGCTCAAAATTTCTGAGAGTCATCTCGACACGACGTTCATCCAGCATATTATCCAGAGCTTCAACATACGCCGAGAACACCCCCGTGCTGTCGTCTTCAATACGATACAGGAAATATACCAGTTCATTGACGTACAGAGCAGAAAACAGTGTCGGTGGCAGATATGTTATCTGCTTGCCTGCCGGACTGCAGTCAACCAGTGTCTTCAGACCGTTGTTCAAGCCTCTCAATGTTACTTTCAGAGGAGTAAACAGCTGAAGCATTGACTTTAAATTACTCTTAAGATTTCTGGCCCCTTTGGCCACAAACGAAATGCGCCCCATATCCATGCTTAACGCATCGATAATGAGAGAGCTCTCCTTATAGGGAACAGCTCTTATCACAAAGCATACAGTCTCACGACCTCGATTACTTGTATACAATTTATCTATCCGTGTTTTCCGGCTTGAGAAACCTTAAATCGCTATGGATTTATTCCATGAAATCCATATATCCAAGAGATCTCAGAGCTCTTTCATCATCAGCCCAGCCGGATTTAACCTTGACCCACATCTGCAGGAACACCTTTGATTCCAGCATGTTTTCAAGATCCTTTCTGGCTTCGGTACCGATAGTCTTCAGTTTTTCACCACCTGCACCAATAATCATTTTCTTCTGGCCTTCTCGCTCAACAAGAATGAGTGCATTGATTTTAACAGTACCGTTTGGCTGAATCTTATAATCTTCAATTTCAACAGTCACGCTGTATGGAAGTTCATCACCGGTATAACGCATCAGCTTCTCACGGATGATTTCGGCAGCCATAAAACGACTTGATCTGTCAGTTATATAATCGTCAGGGAAACAGAATTCACAGGCAGGCAGTGATTCTCTTGCCAGTTCCTTTAAAGTTTCCACATTTGTTCCCTGTTTTGCTGAAACAGGAATCACATCCTTAAAATTAAGTCTTCCTGAAAGCTTTTCCATTACAGGAAGCAGTTCATTCTTATTCTGAACGGCATCAATCTTATTTATAACAAGCACTGTCGGAATGTTAACCTGCTTGACTCTTTCAAGAACCATTTCGTCATCCTGGTTCCAGCGGGCACAGTCAACTACAAAAAAGATCAGTTCCACGTCACCAATAGAGCTTTCAGCTGCTCTGTTCATTAAACGGTTGATCGCTCTCTTTTCTTCTTTGTGTAATCCCGGAGTATCAACATAAATGGTCTGATATAAACCTTCTGTGTCTATTCCGACAATACGATGTCTGGTTGTCTGAGGTTTTCTTGAAGTAATACTTACCTTCTGTCCCAGTATCTTGTTAAGCAGCGTAGACTTACCTACATTTGGTCTGCCTACAATAGCCACAAAACCGCAATGAGTGTCTGATGAAACAACTTCATCCAAATCAAAATCAGAATTCAAAGGATTACCTCTTAGTATTTTTTGAATAAATTACCTGTAAAGCTTTTGAGGCAGCATTCTGCTCGGCTTTACGACGGCTTGTACCATATCCGATATACGCTTCATTAGGATTGTTTTCAAAAGTCAGCCTTACCGTAAAGCTCTGGTCATGATCCTCACCGCTTATCTCAGTCACTGTATAAATAGGCAAAGGCTGATGTCTTGCCTGCAGGAATTCCTGCAGCTGTGTCTTTGGATCTTTCTGATCATTTCCCGGATGAATAACCTTCAGACGTCCTTCAAACCAGGTAAGGATTAACGCTCTTATTACTTCAATGTTGCGACCACAGTCAAGATATATGGAAGCAATAATGGATTCTACAGCATCAGCCAGTACTGAATCACGACGATAACCGCCGCTTTTCAGCTCTCCTGGGCCCATAATCAGGTAATCACTTAACTTGAACTCACGGGCTATTTCCGCCAGAGTTGATTCCTTGACAAGAGTGGAGCGCATTCTGGTTAAATCACCTTCCTGCACATTCGGAAACTGTTCAAACAGTTTATCCGCAATCACGAAACCCAAAATTGAATCACCGAGAAACTCAACTCTTTCATTATGTATCAGACCGGCACTTCTATGTGTCAGAGCATTTTCCAAAAAACCAAGTTCCCTGTATTCATAACCCAGTGATTTTTCAAGTCTAAAATATCTTTCCTTAAGATCTTTTGTACTAGCCAATTTATTCCAGGCCTCCCAATCTATCGATTCTTATACCGGCATCCATGGTTCCGCTGAACCAGATGCCAACAGCCCTGCCAACAAGATTCTTATCAGGCACAAATCCCCAGAAGCGGCTGTCACGGGAATTTTCACGGTTGTCACCCATAGCGAAATAATGTCCTTCAGGTACAACCCATTCACCATATGGTCTGTTTCCCTGAACAAAAAACATTTCCGGAGGTCTGGATGTTTTATCGTGCATGATTTTATGCTCATAACCAAGAAGATTTTCGGTACCGGTCATACCATATTCACTCAGATGCTCAGGATTTCTTTTATTCCACACCTGAAGACTGTCAGGATCCTGAACATAAGTAATATGCTTATATTCAGACTCTCCGTTTGGCTTAATAAAAAGTTCACCGCCTTTAAACATGATTGCATCACCGGGAAGACCGATTATACGTTTAATATAATCAATCTCAGGCTTTTCGGGATATTTAAAAACAACAATGTCACCTCTTTTCGGAGATGAAGTATTAATCCAGACATTATTGGTTATCGGATTACGCAGACCGTATCTGAATTTTTCGACAATCACGAAATCACCGCGAAGAAGCGTAGGCATCATTGATGCGGAAGGAATTCTGAACGGTTCATAGGCAAAAGACCGAACAACCAGCACAACAAAAAGCACCGGGAAACAGCTTGCAATGGAACTAAGCAGGCCATCTGAATTCATAATAGCCTCTTTTTCCTTATGGGTTAACGGAATACTGTGAGAAATTTCCGCCTGTTTCAAAGCAATTTTACGCTTTGGTTTAAAAATAAGCAGGTCCAGGAACCAGAATACCGCCGTAAGACCTGTTGCTACATATAAAATAAGAGTAATAGTATTCACTCTTGAAACCCCTTATTCACTGCCGACCTGCAACACTGCGAGGAAGGCTTCCTGAGGAACCTGAACTTTACCCAAGGCTTTCATTCTCTTCTTACCTTCTTTCTGTTTTTCAAGAAGTTTGCGCTTTCTGGTAATATCACCGCCATAGCACTTTGCAAGAACGTCCTTGCGTAAAGCCTTAACCGTACTTCTGGCCACAATCTGACTGCCGATTGCAGCCTGAATGGCTATATCAAACATTTGGCGCGGTATCAGTTCCTTCATTTTTTCCACCAAGAGTCTGCCCTTGCTTACGGCATTGTCCTTGTGAGTAATGATTGCCAGAGCATCTACCCTTTCCTGACTGATAAGAATATCAAGTCTAACCATCTTGGCTGGCTGGAATCTCTTGAAACTGTAATCCAGAGAAGCATAACCGCGGGAAGTTGACTTTAATCTGTCGAAGAAATCAAGCACTACTTCAGCCATTGGAATCTCATAGGTTAACGCAACCTGATTTCCATGATAAACCATGTTGGTCTGAATACCGCGTTTTTCCTGACAGAGCTGCATTACATTCCCTATGTACTCATTTGGAGTAAGAATGTTACATTCAGCTATAGGTTCTCTGATTTCAGCTATGTTACTTACAGGAGGAAGAGCTGCAGGAGAGTCTATTTTGATCACCTCTCCATTGGTAAGTTCTATTTCATATACTACTGTCGGAGCAGTGGTTATAAGATCCAGATTATATTCTCTTTCCAGTCTTTCCTGAATGATTTCCATGTGAAGCATTCCGAGAAACCCGCAACGGAAACCGAAACCGAGAGCTGTTGAGTTTTCAGGCTCGAAGAAAAGAGAAGCATCATTCAGGGAAAGTTTATCCAGAGCTTCTCTGAATGCATCATAATCATCTGTTGAAATAGGGAACATGCCCGCATAAACCTGAGGCTTTACCTTCTTAAACCCCGGTAACGGCTCAAGCGCACCGTCCTTGGCATTTGTCAGGGTATCACCTACAGGCGCGCCATGAATGGTCTTAATACCGCATACTACCCAGCCGACCTCACCGCAGCAAAGTTCAGTACGATCTTCAAGCTTTGGAGTAAACACACCAAGTCTGTCAACGCCCCATGAAACTCCGGTACTCATGACCTTTATCTTGTCACCCTTCTTCAGATGCCCGTTCTTGATACGGACAAGAGAAACAACACCGAGATAATCATCAAACCATGAGTCGATAATAAGTGCCTCAAGCTTTCCGTCAGGATCTCCTTCAGGAGCCGGAATTTTCTCAACAATCTGTTCAAGAATTTCATCAACACCGACACCTGTCTTTGCAGAACATCTTACGGCATCGGAAGAATCAATACCGACGATGTCTTCAATTTCCGCTGCCACACGATCAGGATCCGCGGCTGGCAAATCAATTTTATTCAGTACAGGCAGTACTTCCAGATTAAGATCTATTGCCTGATAGCAGTTAGCCAGTGTCTGAGCTTCAACACCCTGTCCTGCATCAACAACCAGAAGAGCACCTTCACATGCTGCAAGAGAACGAGACACTTCATAGGAAAAGTCCACATGGCCGGGAGTATCAATAAAATTCAGCTCGTATACTTCTCCGTTTTTGGCCTTATAATTCAGTGTTACGGAACGTGCCTTGATGGTAATACCTCTTTCACGTTCAATATCCATGGAGTCCAGAACCTGTTCCTGCATTTCTCTTTCTGTCAATCCGCCGCAAAGCTGAATAAGGCGATCTGACAAGGTGGACTTACCATGATCAATATGAGCAATAATTGAAAAGTTTCTAATATTATTCTTTATCATTCTTCGTTAGGGAGCCTGTAATCTCTTCCAAATTAATCCGCGTCTGTCAGCTCCTGTCTTTATTGAGAAAACCGAATAAATCACAGATAATAAATCCGACAACATGTCAGAAAATCGTTTATTACTTAACGCCGGAGCTGAAATTATTATTTTATAGTTAAATCAATACAGCATTATACTCTAATTTTTTACTTTTGTTGTGTTCTTGCATTCCGGTTTAACAGGCAGCACTCCGAGCATTCTCGGATTCCAGATTGTTCTCTTCAGAATTTTGGCAAGAATCATTGACACAGAAAAACCAAAGCCCAGCCCCGCAACTGCCCCCAGCGCGGCAAATACGTCAGCCCGAGCATTTTCCGAAGTGAAACTGAAAGTCAGACCAGCACAGGCAATCATGAAGAACAACGGCACGGCATAGGAAATAAACGAACTCAGCAGAAGAGATTTTGCAGGAACCCCAACTCTGACTATCTGTCTTAACTCTGCATTACAGGTATTTTTCAAAGTAAAAACCATTGTTTTCTGTTCTGAAGAAAAAATCTCTGGAGCACAGTTATCCGTTTTTTCTGAACAGCTTCCGCAAAGGCCGTTAACTCCGTATTCGCAAACCACTGTGTTATTGCCCTCATTTTTGGAAACAACAACGGCAAGACGTTCAAGATATGCGTTTTTTGTATTTGTCATTATTTTTTGATTTCACTGTATGATTTGGCAATTTTATCTTCCGTATCCATCAGTATATCCCCCACGACCACAATCTCATATGGAGGAGCTTTGTATCTGAGAAGATTGGTCGTTCCCTGTTTAACCACAGGAAAATCACTGCCTTCAAGAGCATGTATCCGGTATACGGAAAAATCGGTTATTCCGTCTGTAAACAAAAGATGTTCAACATCTGTTTCTGATCCCGGCATTGGGTATGTTTCACTCTGAACCATTTCAAATCCGCTCGGTATATAAGCAGGTTCCCAGTTCAAACTGTTCTTATGTTCAGAATCTTTATCCGTTACGGCAACACCATCTTCTGTCGCAGTTCCTGACTGTTCAAAAGACTGAGCTGATTCCTTTAGATACGCTTCATTGATATTCTGAATAATTCTGTTCGGACTTTCAGTATATATGAAATGAGTTGCCAGGTATGATTCCATCAGAGAACCGTCAAGAGGATTAACAACATCTATCTGAAGCAGAATATTGGTTATTTCATCAACATACAGCACATAACCATACCGGTCATTCTTTTTAGGAGACAGACGAACCATAAAGACATCCCTTCCGGCAATTCTGTGTCTGCCGGTAACTACTGGAACATAATTCTTAAGAATTCTGTCTGTGGAAACAGTATTGAATCTGCCTAACAAAAAAGGGTGTTTACCGTTATTTATGATTTCCGGCTGACTTCCGGCTCTGAAATAAGCCATTATTCCCTCAGCCGAGAAATACCCCATTGGCATTCCGTTAAGATATAGCCAGTGACTGTACTGGCGACCGTCTATAACGCCATGGGAAAAAGAAACAGGCTCGGAAGCTGCCATGGTCTGTTTTACAAAATACAGTTCAAAATTAGAGCTTCTGAAAGCCTGCTGCATCTCGTTTAAACGACGTTCGGCATTCAGATTCTGGTTAAATCTGTCATCTGCCCATAAATCAGAAAAAGGCAATACCGCCAAAGACAGTACTGCCATGAATAATCTTGCTTTTTTAAATCTCACCTGTTATCTGTCCTGAACTATATTTCTTCTGGCAGAGTCGTGATCATTAAGGAGCGCTTCTATGGTGTTCATTTCTTCAAGCTTCTTAGTCTTGTATTTTTCCACCTGTTCGCTGTTCTTACTGTCAGCACTCACCAATACGTTGTTCGCTTCAACCCCGTTCATAGGCTGTTCATTAGTCCCTATATCCAATTTCAGATTCTGCTCACCGGAAACCACGGTATTGCTTACAGGTTCAATACTCATACCGGAATTGAACACGGAATCATCGTTAAAATCAGAATTGTGAACGAAAGGCATTCTCTGTACGCCGAAAACACATACACAGGCTACCGCTGCGGCTACTGCAATCCTGCCAAGAGAACTCCAGAAGTCATTGGTCATGCCGCTGCTATGCTGAGCTTCAGGCAATTCGTCATTAACCGCCTCGCCGACGACCTGCCTGTCATCATGAGGTCTGATGCTGATATACTGAGGTTCCGCATTGAGCTTTTCGGACATACGGGAACTGAATTCATCCATATTAATGCCATTAGGCAATTCATCTCTGACTGCAGCTCTCTGACGGGTATAATCCTCCCATTTGGACATACACTCTTCATCAGACATCAGCTCAAGGAGCTGTTCGTCAGATAAAGACTCTCCATCAAGATACGCAGAAAGTAATTCGAATTTGTTTTCCATAACGCTCATAAGAATACCTCAGACGTTAACTTCAGCTTTTTCAGAAAGATATTTATCAATTATTTCTCTGGCTCTGAAAATTCGGGATCTCACGGTTCCCACAGGGCAATTCATGACAACTGCAATATCTTCATAGGACATTTCTTCTATTTCCCTCAGACATATAACCTGCCTGAGATCATCAGAAAGAGAATCCAGCGCTTTCTTTATAAGACGCTTTGCGTCCTCACCTTCCATGATGTTTTCAGGATTTGCAATGTCATGCAGTCTTTCAGAACCATCATAAGATTCTATTTCAGGCATATCCACATCAACCGATTTCACTTTATTTGCGCTGCTTGTAACATAATTCATGGCTGTATTAACCGTTATTCTGTACAACCAGGTATAAAAGGCGCTTTCTCCCCTGAAATCAGCCAATGCCCTGTAGGTCTTTATGAAGGCCTCCTGGGCGATATCCTGTGCATCATCGGGATTAGATACATATCTCTGGGCTATACCAATCACCTTATACTGGTATTTTTTTACAAGCATATCGAATGCCTGCTTCTTTCCCTGCTGTACCAATCTTACAAGCTGCAGATCAGCTTCTTGTTCACTCATTTAAACAGTTATTCCTGTAACTACTCCCTATCATGCACATAATGTAAGACAGAGGTATTTCTCAAAAGTTCATATGTTGTTTACACCAATGGCAAACAACAGTATTAATTGCGTTCGGGATCCCATTTTAACATACAAATATCAGTTTTTTTAAATATTATCCCTACCTTAACTTCTAAAGATAAATCTATACTATTCGACCTTTCAGTCTTCGGGTTCCGTGCTGCTTCCGAATATATTTAATCAAACTGCCGACACATGTCCAACTGGTGTAAATCCAAAATAAATATCCTTCCATTGTGTGATAAAATATGATTCGTCAGTTAACAATACGTAATGTACATACCTTGGATTCCTGACTTTTTATCCTTTCAGCGTAATAAAGTCAGATGAACCCGGGCTGAGAGAAGATACAAATATGAGTAATAACGTGGAACATAATTGTGACGTCCTGGTTATAGGCAGCGGCGCTGCAGGTCTTTCTTTGGCACTTTGTCTGGCATCCAGAGCCAAGGTCATAGTATTATCAAAATCCGGTTTAAGCGCCGGCTCAACTAACTACGCCCAGGGCGGTATTGCCGGTGTATTCAACACTGCTGATGACAACGATTCAGTTGAAGAACATATTGAAGACACCAAAATTGCGGGAGGTGGACTCTGTGATCCTGAAGCTGTGGAATTCACTCTTCGCAACGCGCACGACAGCATAGCCTGGCTGATTGAACAGGGGGTACCGTTCGATCAGAAGGAAGAAGCGGTTTCCGATGAACAATCCCCATATCACCTTCACCGTGAAGGCGGACATTCACACCGCAGAATTTTCCATGCAGCAGACCACACAGGTCATACCATTCAGGAAACTCTGAACAACAGAGTTCTGGAACACCCTAACATCACTCTGCTTGATCATCACAATGCAATTGACCTTATTACCACAAGAAAACTCGAACTCGCAGGCAACCGCGTTGTTGGTGCTTATGTTTTCAATACTGAAACCAGCAAGGTTGAAACCGTAAAGGCGAAGTTTGTAGCACTCTGCACAGGAGGAGCTTCAAAGGTATATCAGTATACATGCAACCCTGAAGTAAGCTCCGGTGACGGCATTGCAATCGCCTGGCGCGCCGGATGTCGCGTGGCAAACATGGAATTCAATCAGTTCCACCCTACCACACTCTATAACCAGAAAGACAGAAACTTCCTTCTGACAGAAGCTCTCAGGGGAGAAGGAGCCTTATTAAAAAGACCTAACGGCACCAGATTCATGCCTGATTACGATGAAAGAGCTGAACTGGCTCCACGTGATATAGTAGCCAGAGCGATTGACCATGAAATGAAAAAGCTTGGTGTTGAATGCATGTATCTTGACATCAGCCACAAGACACCTGATTTCATCCGTAAACATTTCCCTACCATCTATGAAAGATGCCTTAAGGCAGGAATTGACATGATCAAGGAACCAATACCTATCGTTCCTGCAGCTCATTTTACCTGCGGTGGCGTAATGGTTGACCGTCGCGGCAGAACTGATATTGAATGTCTTTATGCTGTTGGAGAGGTTTCTTATACAGGTCTTCATGGAGCAAACAGACTCGCCTCAAACTCCCTGCTTGAATGCGTAGTCTATGGTCAGGCAGCTGCCAAGGACATTTTGGGAAGACTGCCTCTTGCAATCGATCCTCCTGCAATACCTGCATGGGATGAAAGCCAGGTTACCGATGCGGATGAAGAAGTTATCATCCAGCATAACTGGCATGAACTCCGTCTGACAATGTGGGACTACGTTGGCATCGTAAGAACCGATAAACGTCTGGAACGAGCAATGCACAGAATTAAACTGCTCAAGGATGAAGTAAATGAATTCTATTCAAACTTCCGAGTTTCCAGCAATCTGCTAGAATTACGCAATCTTCTTCAAGTTGCCGAACTTATTGTCCGTTGCGCCATGAAGAGAAAAGATTCGGTAGGTCTGCACTATAACGTGGATCATCCTAACAAGCCTGAAGTTTATAAACCTACTATTCTGTCACCTTACACCAATGAGTAAGAATACAGAGAAAAAGTTTTTTCCAAACAGGTAACAAGTTAAAAATTACCGGATATTAATCCGGTAATTTTTTTGTTATTTCTAATTATGGAATGGCAATCAGATATTTTCCCCAAGAGTAAGCCCCTTGCCAGAGTCACTACTGATAAACTTCAATGGCACTCCGTAAATCCCGCTCAGAAACTCCTCCGTCACATTCCTTACTTTCTCATGATGAAATCTTCCATCCTGGGAAACAGCCAGTACCTCATCATCTCCCCTTATGGAAAACAAAAAATCAGGTGAATGAGTAATTACTGCTACTCCCTTACCTTTCTCCACCGCCATTTTTTTTATAAAATTGTAATAATCCCTTTTCCTCTTTAAATCCAGACTGGCATCAACCTCATCAAGCATTATAAATTCAGAATTCTGCATTACTGCTCTAGCCAGATTAACCATTGCCAGTTCTCCGCCGCTCAGCTGGGTAATCATTCTATCAGCCAAATGACCTATACTGCATTCATCAAGTATGTTAAGAGCATCAGTATATTGGGATTTTACTGATACAAAAGGGTTCACTGAATTTACTGCCCCCATTGACACAACCTCCAGGACAGGAAGAGGCAGGGAAACATTAAAGAACTGAGGGACAAAAGCAAAAATTCTGCTAACCTCCCTTCGTGACAGTTTGAAAAAATCCCGGCCATCAGCCAAAACATGTCCATCACGCAATGGAAGAAGACCTATTACAGTTTTTAACAGGGTGGTTTTTCCGCATCCGTTACTCCCAAGAATCACGTATATTCGGCCGGAATGCATGGTAAAATCAGCCCTGACATTATTTAAAGTAAGAATGTTTTCAACAGCAATATTCATTAGAATCACGCCTCCCACTTTATATTTTTGGCCATAATCACCAAAAATAAAGGCGCACCGATAATTCCTATGAGAATACCGATGGGAATTTCCACTTCAGTAATTGTTCTTGATAAAAGATCAGCCACCAGTACAAAGTCAGCCCCCATAAGAGCACTGAAAGGTAACAATGTACGATGATCTCCACCAACCCACATTCTTGCCAGATTGGGAATAATCAGAGATACCCACCCTATTATTCCGGCTATTGCCACGGTTGTGCATGCAGCCATAGACGCAAGCAGGAGTACGAAAACAAAAAGAATTCTGGTATTAATTCCCTGAATCTCAAGAATATCTACTGGAAGAACAAGCAGATTGAGTCTGGATGCAAAAACAAACAGCATAACAATGGCAGGTATTCCAAAAATTCCCTGAAGCATCAGATCATGATACCCTAAACCATTGAGCGATCCCATGAGAAAACTGGTTACTCCCAGAAGAGTCCCCTCATCCGGCATAAAATAATGCAGGATATTAATAAATGATACAATCAGGGATGAGAGCAGAATACCAGTTAAAATCAATACAAGCTGATTGAATTTTCCTCTTCTGTTTATCAGCCAGGCAAGCATTACACAGATTACGGTAACGACTCCTCCTGAGAATAATGCTCCCACAGGAAGCCAGATACCGGTAACACCGCATATAAGTAAAAGAAGAGTTCCCATTGCAGCTCCGCTGGATGCCCCCAGTAAATCAGGAGATACCAGAGGGTTCTGAAATACAGCCTGAAAAGCAACTCCCGAGACGGAAAGCATGCATCCAATCAGAACGGCATTGAGAACTCTTGGAAGTCTGATATCCCAGAACACTTCCTGTAATTCACTGTTGTTCCACACATCAACAATGGTCAAATCACTGCCACCGAAATTCAGAGACAGAATAAATACAACGATGAAAACAATAATTAGAGAGAAATACTTGTACATTTGGTAACCGGTAAATAAACATCATACCTCTATCATATTACATATTCAGAAACAAAAAAAATGTCGCACAGTGAATATGCGACATTTTTATAAGGGAAGATGAAATTACTGATTATTCGTCTACTTCTTCAATTGCTTCAAACGGGCACTCAGCCTGACAGGCCCCGCATTCAGCACAGAGCTCAAAATCAATAACACAGGTTTCACTGTTTTCATCTTCGTGAATCGCACCGCATGGACATACCTCCACACAGCTCTGACAATCTGTACACTTTTCAGCGTCAATCTTAAACATTGTTCTTCTCCTACCAAATCAATTTATTATTATTTATTATCCAGTTCTAGCTTGTCCAAATATATTTATTTACTGTGAAAAAATCAAGTAAATATACATTTTTAGTTACAGATACAACGGAGGCACCCATTATAAACGGATGCCTCTCTTATTTCACTGTATGTATCAGTAAATCCGACTACTATTCAAATACAATATTTGACATTTCGTCAGAGCCCTTAACACCTTCAGCCAATTTAATCATCAGACGAACTTCGTTTTCTGAATCGGCGAAGTGGAGAGCATTATGATAACTGATAACACCCTGCTGATAGAGTTCAAACAGACTCTTATCGAAGGTAGTCATACCTTCATCAGGAGACTTGAGCATGATTTCCTTCAGCTTGTAAAGTTCATTTTTCTGCAGACAGTCGGAAACTGTAGGAGTATTAACCAGAATATCGAATGCAGCACGACGACCGCCGGTGGTGGTTTCAATAAGCTGCTGGGCGATAATAGCCTTCAGGTTTACTGAAAGGTCAAACAGCATCTGACGCTGATTGCTTTCAGGAACAAGGTGCATAATACGGTCAATAGCCTGGTTTGCGTTGTTAGCGTGGAGTGTTGCCAATACCAAATGACCGGTTTCTGCAAAGCTCAATGCGAATTCCATGGTTTCTCTTGAACGAATTTCACCGATCAGAATTACGTCAGGTGCCTGACGCAGTGCTGATTTAAGTGCAGCATCAAAGCTTATGGTATCTGTACCTACTTCACGCTGAGTAATCAGAGAACGCTGATGGTGGTGAACATATTCGATAGGGTCTTCGATAGTAAGAATGTGACCGTCAGAATTCATGTTACGGTGACCAATCATTGCAGCCTGAGTTGTTGACTTACCTGCACCGGTAGCACCCACGAACAGTAACAGACCACGGTCTTCCATTACCCACTTGGTGAATGATGGAGGAAGATGAAGTTCTTCGGTTGTCGGAATTCTTTCAACGATTCGACGGAATACCACACCTGGATTATTAAGCTGCCAGAAACAGCTTACACGGTAACGACCGAGTTCAGGACGATATATAGCGAAGTTTGCTTCCCTTTCGTTAACATACTGTTCCTGTAAGTCAGGACGTTCAATCAGAGTTTCCTGCACAAATTCAAGTACCTGATCATAAGTCAGCTTGCCAGGTTCAATAGGTGTAAGGTGACCGTCAAGCTTAACTGCAGGTTCAAGGTCAACTGTTAAGAAAAGGTCAGAAGCCTTGTTTTCATTCATGAACTGTAGATATCTGTCTATTTTTAAAGGTTGATTATGTGCCATTATTCTTACCTCAATTAACCAACAATGGAATTTGGATCCTTAGCCTTTGATCTTGCTTCCGCAACGCTGATGATACCTCTGGAAACAAGAGACTTAAGGTCGGCATCCAAAGTCTTCATACCATGCTGAGCACCGGTCTGAATCATGGAGTACATCTGAGCAATCTTATCTTCACGAATCAGGTTTCTGATTGAAGGAATACCAATCATAATTTCATGAGCAGCTACTCGGCCACCACCGTTCTTCTTCATCAGAGTCTGTGAAATTACGGCTCTGAGAGATTCTGACAGCATTGAACGCACCATATCCTTTTCTGCACCAGGGAACACGTCGATGATACGGTCGATGGTCTTTGCTGCGGAGTTTGTGTGCAGGGTACCGAATACAAGGTGACCGGTTTCTGCGGCAGTCAGTGCCAAACGAATGGTTTCAAGGTCTCGCAATTCACCTACCAGAATGATATCAGGGTCTTCACGGAGTGCTGAACGCAACGCATTACTGAATGACTGGGTATCACGGTGAACTTCACGCTGGTTTACCAGACAGTTCTTGTTCTGATGAACGAATTCGATAGGATCTTCGATAGTAAGAATATGGCTGTGCTGAGTTTCGTTTACATAGTCCACCATCGCAGCCAGAGTTGTTGACTTACCAGAACCTGTAGGACCGGTTACGAGAACCAGACCTCTCGGATAACTGGCGATCTTCTTAAATACGTCAGGGCAATGAAGTTCTTCAAGAGTAAGAACCTTTGAAGGAATGGTACGGAATACTACAGCCATACCGCGGTTCTGATTGAATACATTCACACGGAAACGTGCCAATCCTTTTACTTCAAAAGAGAAGTCACATTCCAGAGTCTCTTCGAACTCCTTACGCTGAAAGTCATTCATAATATCGTATACAAGGTTATGAATTGTTGACACATCTAATGGAGGCATATCTGTAACTTCAAGTGTTGCGTTATCAGTAACCTTAAGCTTACGCATGTCGCCATCAACACGAATCATTGGCGGCACACCGGCAGACAGATGTAAATCTGATGCATTATTCTTTACACCATAATGCAATAAATCTAAAATATCCATGTGAAATCTCTCTTCTGAAGACTTTGTGCTATGCAAATGCAATATAATTTAATATTAATAATCTAATTTATTAATACAATGTTAACGTCTGAGTATAAAACTATTATGAGTACAATACAAGAAAACCTTATCAATGTACAAGATTTAATTCTCAAATTTGCGAACCTGACTCACCGAAAAGCAAAAGATATTCAACTACTTGCAGTAAGCAAAACAAAACCGGTAGATCAAATAATTGAAGCTTACAATGCAGGACATAGAGCATTCGGGGAATCGTATGCCAAGGAAGCAGAGTTGAAAATCAACGAAATCAGGTCATTGGGCTACTCAGACATTGTTTGGCATTTCATTGGTCCGATACAGTCAAACAAGACCAAAATTATAGCAGAGAATTTTGATGTTGTCGAAAGTTTAGACCGCCTGAAAATTGCAAAAAGATTGAGCGAACAGAGACCGAAAGAACTTTCTCCGTTAAAAGTTCTCATTCAGGTCAACATCAGCTGCGAACCTCAAAAGTCAGGATGTAACTTTGAAGAAATAGATGAAATTGCGGAATACGTCAGATCCACTGACAACCTGAAACTTATCGGACTCATGGGAGTTGCCGAAAACACCACCGAGACTGACGAAATCACCGCACAGTTTAAAAAACTGCAGAAGAAATTCAACGAAATGAAAGCTCTGGATCAGAACATTGACGTTCTGTCTATGGGAATGACAGGAGATATGGAAGAAGCCATAGCATGCGGAAGTACTGAAATCCGCATTGGGACGGCAATTTTTGGAGCCAGGGAATATCATAATTCACCTGCTGGTGCCTAACCCCAGAAACTCCGAAAGGATGGTAATCATTTCATCATATTTATGTATAAAGAGTTATGTTATTCAACTATTTACCGATAGAACAATCTATCTAAGGAATATACAAAATGCAGCACCAGAACATTACATTTATTGGTGGCGGGAATATGGGTAAAAGTCTGATTAAGGGAATCCTTAATGCAGGTTATCCGAAGGAAAAAGTAACTGTTTCTACTCCTTTTGCAGAAGAAATTAATACCCTGAAGCAGACTTTCGGCATAAATGGTTTAACCGACAATGTGGAAGCGGTTAAAAATGCCGAAATAGTTGTTATGGCTGTTAAACCTCAAATGATGCATGATGTACTCACACAGTTTGCTTCATCAGGCATTGACTTCAGCAAAAAGCTGCTGATATCAATTATGGCCGGCGTAACCACCGGACGTATTGCTGAACTTGTTCCGGGCTTAACCCGTATTGTTCGCGTTATGCCGAACACTCCTGCCCTCATTGGCCTTGGCATGGCCGGTCTTTTCCCTGCAGCCGGCGCATCTGAAGCAGATAAAAAATTTGCAGAAGATCTTTTGGGATGCTGTGGCAAAACAGTATGGGTTGACTCAGAAGAAGGTATCGACAATATTACATCCCTTTCAGGAAGCGCTCCTGCATACTTCTTCCTTTTCCTTGAATGCATGGCGAACAAGGCAGCAGAATACGGTTTTTCAGAAAAAGACGCAAGAGCCATGCTGGAACAGGTTATTCTTGGTTCTGCACAGATGGTTATCAACAATCAGGACAAATCCATTGCCCAATTAAGAGAGGCCGTAACATCAAAGGGCGGTACTACTTACGAAGCCTTGAAGGTATTCAATGAAAGCAATCTGAATAACATTGTTTCCAGAGCTCTTGATGCCTGCAAAAAGAGAGCTGAAGAGATGTCAAAGCAGTTCTAATCCTAAATAATATAAAAAAAGCATTCGGCTTCTTTTATCTTCCGAATGCTTTTCCATATTCCTTCTGTCAGAAACTACTCTGATTTATCCACATAAACCTTTAATAAAGCAGGGACATTTCTGAAATCCTTGATTTCAATTGTTTTATGTTTACTAGTTTCACCTTTCATGATAGATACATTGCTTTTTGCGGTTTTAAACTCACCTGCAAGGAATTTGCAGACATAGGCGTTGGCTTTTCCATCAACGGGAGGCGCAGTCACCGCTACCTTTACAGTATCCCCCAGAATTCCAACAATTGAATCTCTGCTGGATTTGGGCACAACGGTAACGTTAATTATTATTCTTCCGTCTTTTACAACAAGAGGCTCCACTTACCAGCTCCTATTTTGCCAAACCTATAACGAAAAACAAAAATCTCGGCATTATCGTACTATCAATGAACTGCAGAAGTAAAAACACAACCAGAAAAGACAGTGAAATATACCCTATACTTGGAATGTATTTATCAAAAAATCCCGTAACAGGCTTTAACAGAGTCAGAAGGTAAATATTGATTCCTCTTGCTGAAGGAATCCAGCTGAGAACAGCCGTAACAATCAGCAGAATAAGCAATATTTCTATAACTGTCCATACAACAAATACAATGTTTATTGCAAACAGTACAGCAAAATCCTTTAATGAAACGGAGGAGAATCCGTCCTGAACTCCCTGCAAAGAAAATAAAGTGAAAATTATAAAGGGAATCAGAACCATGTTCAGCAGGGCAGCAACATTGATATTATCGAAACAGAGATTCCGGAACACCTTTAAAAATGGAGCTGTAACCTTATAGACAAACTGGCTTACCGGATGATAAAAATCACACCTTGCATACTGCATAAGAAAACGTAGAAAAAAAATCATTCCTGGAATATACATCAGAAATTGAACAGGAAAGTTGAACAGTAGAGTAAGCATAATTTTCCTTATAAATTTCACCTGTCATGTATGATATCACGACAGGTCTTGCGTACATTCACGAAAGCTTATTTATTTTCTGAAGACTCGGCTTCATTTTCTTTTTCAGCTGCTATACTTTCCGGCTCATCGGAAACATCACACTTAAAGCCATTTTCCCTGTCCATTTCAGCTATACTCGCACTGATGGATTCACGAAGCTGACGGGTAGCCATTTTAAGGCCTTTTCTATCAAGATTATCAACAGATACCGGAGGTAAGGCACTTACTATTACAGTACCGTTATCCCATCTGTTTAAATCTATCTTATAAGAAGAAATCGCGAAAGGAAGAATCTTTATTCCTGCCTGATTAGCAATATTCACAGCCCCATTTTTAAACGGCTGAACGCCCTTACCCTTTGATCTGTGACCTTCAGGGAAAATCCAGATCGATTTTTTCTTTCTTTTAATGATATCAACAATCTTCAGAATTTCATTACCTGCCTTTGAGGACTTGTCTCTTTCAATAAAGATATTACCTGTAAGGAAAAACAGCAGTCCGAAAATAGGAGCCCACATCAAGCTCTTCTTACCTATACAGGCTGTTCCTGGCTGAGGAATATCAGCCATTACAATAATATCCCAGTTATACTGATGATTGCCTACCAGAACAGCAGGCATGTTTTCTCTTATAGCCTTAGGATCTATTCTGCTATCTACCTTGATACCAATTGCCCATCTTCCGCATCTTAACATCTGAGTCAGGCAGTAGATATTTCCCTTATGAAACGGTCTGAATATACATACCGTCAGACCGAAAATCAGCCATAAAAGTGCAAGTATAATTAGCAAAATAACACGAAATACTAATATCATCTTTTTTTCCTGTATTTAAAAATTAAAATTCCTTTTCGGTATCCTGTGTTTTCTCAGGCTCACTCTCGACCTCTGTTTTAGACTGCACCTTCTCAATGTAACTTACTTTCTGCAGTCCTCTTGGAAGAGTAATACCTCTGCGACCTCGAGTATTCTGATACGTATCTATTTCAGATGGAGTAACCGTCAAATGACGTTTGCCAGCATATATAACAGCAGAGTCATTTGGCGTCAGTACTGTATAGTCGACTACGTACTCTTCCCTGTTCTGAGCTCTGTCTGTAGGAATGTTTATCATTCTGTTACCCTTACCTTTAGACAGTCGAGGAAGTTCACTAACCTTAAACACGAGCATTTTGCCGATATTTGACACAATGAGACATAATGAATTTTCAAGGTTGTCTATGCGCACCGGCTTGAGTACTTTTGCATTTTCGGTAAGATTGATAAAACTCTTGCCATTCATGGTATAGCTGAGCATATCAGCAAATGTGCAGACAAAACCATACCCCGCATCAGTTCCTATCAGATAATAATCGTCTTCAGCTGAACTTATTACAGTTTCCACAATTTCCCCAGCCTCAAGGCCCAATTTACTTGTCAGCGGTTCCCCCTGACCTCTGGCTGAAGGCATTGAACTGACATCAAGAGTGTAGGCCTTTCCCTTACTAGACAGAAAAACAGCCGGCATATTGGATTTGCAGAATACGGAATCCAAATATTCATCCCCCTGTTTGTATGACAGAGTTTCCGGATTTTCCAAATACCCTTTTGCTGCCCTTACCCATCCCATCTTAGACAGAACAACTGTTACAGGTTCTGCCGGAGTCAGGTCTCTCTCAGATATAACCTGAGCGACTTCTCTCTCCACTATTGGACTTCTGCGCTCGTCACCATATTCATCTGCCGTGGCTTTCAATTCCTTCTTAACCAGATTTTTGAATTTGGTTGGTGAATCCAGCAGTGCGTTAAGTTCACTCTTCTGCTTTTCAAGATCATTCTTTTCAGAAGTTAATGCCATTTCTGAAATACGGGCAATCTGACGGAGTTTGGTTTCAAGAATATATTCAGCCTGCTGATCTGAGAGTTTGAATTTTTCCATCAGTACCTGCTTAGGCTTTTCTTCTTCTCTGATGATACGAATTACTTCGTCAAGATTTAAGAAAGCTATAAACAACCCGTCAATCAGATGAAGTCTTGCATTTATCTTATCCAACTTTGTTGTTATACGGCGATTTACGGTATCGCAACGGAATTTAAGCCATTCAGTTAAAATCTGAGGAAGAGATTTCACCACCGGATTACCATCAAGTCCAAGAATATTGATGTTAATGGCATAGGTTTTTTCCAAATCCAGTTTCGGCAAGGCAAAAAGATGAGACATCATCTTATCCACATCCACCCTGTTGGACTTTGGAACCAGAACAATTCTGCAGGTATCTGATGTTTCATCACGTATATTGCTGAGCATAGGAAGCTTTTTGGCATTCATCAGTTCAGCAATTTTCAAAACAATCTCAGCCCCTCTCGTCTGATAAGGGAGTGCAGTAATGATTATTTCCCCTTTTTCAACCTTGTAAACGGCACGCATTCTGATCGTGCCTTTACCTGTTTCGTATAGCTTTTTGATTTCTGCGGGAGTGGAGATTATTTCTGCTTCAGTAGGATAGTCAGGTCCCTTTATAAACTGCATAAGATCGTCCACTGTGGCCTTAGGATTTTCCAGCATGTGGACGCATGCGTTAGCCACCTCTACTGCATTATGAGGAGGTATATTGGTGGCCATACCGACAGCTATGCCGGACGTACCATTAAGCAGAATATGAGGAAGTCTGGCAGGCAGATATTTAGGCTCCTGAATTGAGCCATCAAAATTAGGTACATATTCCGTGCAGCCGGAACCTAATTCGGACAGCAGAACTTCGGAAAATTTTGAAAGTCTTGATTCAGTATAACGCATGGCGGCAAAGGAATTCGGAGTATCCGGATGTCCCCAGTTTCCCTGTCCGTCAACCAGTGGATATCTGTATGAAAAGTCCTGAGCCATAAGAACCATCGCGCCATAACATGAAGAATCTCCGTGCGGATGGTATTTACCCATAACATCACCCACTGTTCTGGCAGATTTCATAAATTTTGATGTGGCACTGAGTCCTAAACGATTCATAGCATAAATGATACGTCTCTGAACCGGCTTTAAGCCGTCGGTTATATGAGGCAATGCACGATCCCTGATGACAGCCATGGCATAATTCAGATATGCTGATTCAGTAAAATTTTCCAGCGGGAGCAGTTCTACTCCCTCGTAACTCATTTTTTTCTCATCCATATCATATAATCCCTTTTGAACCACACTTCATTACAGGCTTTACAACAAGTCGTGTTTCCAGCCATAAAACCATTTAAACAGTCATCAGTTACTTCAGTAATTAAGGCAAAACCTCATCACACATCCTGTATGTCGCAAAGACAAAAACAATCAGACACCTTTCTATTACAATCATGGTAACGACTGTAATCTTCCATTAACCGGAATTACTTTACTGACTGAACATATACTATGAAACGGCCCATCCAATATCTTAACGGCAGTTTTCTGCATAATTATCGGTAAACTTGCATATTATACTCTAAGAAGAGCGATTATTCTCTATTAACAGATACACCTTATTACAGAACCAATCCCTTATAAATTCATAAAATTTCATTAAAAACAGAGAAAAAAAGACTATAATTAGGCACCGGATTCAATGCTAAACAGTCAGCCAGATAATGATAAAAATGAAAGCCTTAAAATTTTACTGTAGCACTATAGCTTTTTTGATTATTTTTTTCTCAAATCATAACGCTCAGGCAGAAAATGTGGAAACTGCAGGAACAAACCTTCCATTCTCTGTTTTTATTGAAGCCATTCTTGAAGCACCGGAATATGACGAACGAACCGACTACACCAAGCTTAAAACCACAAAAATACCTTATTCACAATTTATATTCCATGGGGATTCAGTGGATAAGGTTGTAGTGAAAAAGTCAAAATATCGCCTTTTTTTGTATCGTAAAGGCAAAATCATAAAAACCTATTTTATTGCTTTAGGAGAAAATCCTAAAGGACACAAACACTTTGAAGGAGACAAGAAAACTCCCGAGGGTACGTATATTCTTGACTACGTGAATCAAAACTCAAGATTTCATAAATCATTCCATATTTCATATCCCAATAAAAATGATATCCAGTATGCAAAATCATTCGGTAAAAAACCTGGCGGAATGATAATGGTTCACGGTCAGCCATACATTAAAGACAATCCTACTCCTGGGCTCCAGGCATCAAACTGGACAAACGGATGTATCGCATTGCTCAATGATGACATGGATGAATTTCTTGAACTGGTCTCCCCTGGAACAGTCATCGAAATACAGCCATAGAATAACTGTTAGCATGTCATAAGCATAACAGCCATAAATTCAACCACGGCTTCGTGAAAAACAAAGCCGTTTTAAATTTTTCTATACCAGCATTTCAGCATAACCTTCAGGATTCCACTTTAGACAGGCAAATTTCTGCTCATCATCGGTATTGTTGATTTTCAGAAGAACTACGGCAAAAACATGCTCAATTTCGTTTTCATTCTCCGCAGGTCTGGCAATGTATACCTCAGCGTAATTATACGCTTCTAGTTCATCATTCAAAATATCCTCAAGAGTATCATCCATATCGCTCCAACTGTACATTGGAGGTCTGATAATTCCCTGATATATTGAGTCATTCTCAACTGCCTGATTAAATTCATTGATATCCTTTTCAGTAATATTGCCATTTTCCAGATCAATCTGAATGGACTCCTGAATAATATTAAAAGCCTCAGACACAAGTCTATCAACCGTAACGTCATCTAATTCATATACTTCATTGTTTTCCATACAAAACCTTAATTTAAAAGGGCTATCCTTTTCATTGACAACTAAAAAAAGAGGGGGCGGTATAACTCTGATGTCCAGCAGGTATACCGATCATCCAAACTCATTCAATATCGAGCATTAGTCGAAATAATGACTATATTGTGATAAAATTGTACGTTATCCACGGACAAATAAATTATTAACTATATAAATTTGAAAAACAACTGCAGATTGAGGTCTGTTACATGATAACAAGCCAAAATGCATAGTCTTTTGGCTGTGTATAATAAAAATTTAACTCAAAAGGCTTACACGGATAAAATAAAATGCAAAAGAAAGTAATCAATTTCCTGTTAATCGTTATACTGTCTTCATATTTTCTTTTTTTCTCACATATCCTTGTTCTCGACGGACCGACATCAGCTATCAGTTTTGGCAATTCAAACAACCTCATCACTCTAGCATTTGTTTCCGGAATCATTGCTTTAGGATTTTGGAGTGTCTCTGCCAGGAAGGAAATTACCATCAATTCATCATATAAAACACTGTCATTAATCAGTATTTTATTTATAATTCCTGCTGTCTATCATTTTATAACAAATAGCAATGACACGTTCGCCCCTGTCATTGGAGCCTTATTTTTCTCTCTTACATTCTTCGCTTTTTATCAGCTATATAAAATTGTCGAACTGAAAAAATTACTTCTTATACTGATACCTGTAGGTGCCATCATTGAAATGCTGCTTACGCATTTTAATGCAGATATATGCGATTCAGTCTCCATAGTTGCAAATCATCAGACAAGCATAATTTGGGGAATCACCGCACTTCTGTTCATTACAGCCTCTGACTACGAAACTCCAAAATTAAAGAACCTTAGCACCATTCTTTCAGTTTTTCTGGCCGCACTTGTTATTCTTGAACTCGCAATCTGCAAATCATTAGTTATTATATGCACCACTGTTATTGTTACTCTAATATCAGGAATCTGTGCGTTAAAAAGCAAAAATAATACATTTGCGGGTTTTATCCTTCTGCTTACCACCCTATTGTCAGGCTTCATAGCATTTTCAACATATGATCTCTATGGATCATACAACCTTTCCTCATACTCCACGGATATTTACGCAAAAGTTATCCGTCCAAACCTTCTTATCGGAACCGGTTATGAAACTGCCAATAGTACTATTCTGCACTACATTGTGAATAATGACGTCGACGTACCATTTGAAAACGATATAAGCTCAATGACAAGAATTGTCATCGAAGCCGGCATCATAGGAGTCTTGGGCATTATCTCAGCATTTCTTTTTCTGTATCACGTTTATTTCAAATACTCAAAGAAAAATGCTTATACAATCAGTAATTTCTGTACCATAGTTCCAATAATAGTACTTAATACTCAAACGAACATATTTGATAATTCTTTTATCATTCTGTTTCTTCTGGCTTCCTACTGTTGGGCATTTGATTCTAATTACGAAGAAAGAACAATGTTCTATCAGACAAAATCAAATTTCCTCGTTGGTCAGCTGGCAATAATTATCCCCTCACTCAGCATAACATTTGTCACAACAGGTATAATCTCACTTCCATATATTAATAAAGATATCAACAATTCTGAGATCACTAATGAGCACAGAACTCTGCTTTTGTTCAATCATATGGTTAGACAGACAGAATATACAGAATTCAACATGGTTAAAACGGCTGAAAACGTTTATGACCTGAGAATTCCTGCCTTATTTCAGGAAAGTATTGAGAACCTCAGAGATAGAGAACGTTACAGTATCACCCCTGAACTTTATGGTATATTATCAAAATTGGAGAAAATTTATTCAACAAATCCTAATTTAACAGATGAAAACAGATCTGAATTGTTGGAACAAAGTAAACTCCACAGTAAAATTCAAACATTTTTAGAACACAAATAAAAAGAAGTACTCATGACTGAAGACAACAAATCCATTAAGGAACAGACCGGATATCATATTACCGATGTAACTGAAAGTGCCAAATTGCCTACACCTTTTGGTATTTTCAACATAATTGCATTTAAAGATGAACAGAACAAGGAACACGCAGCTGTATATATGGGAGATATAACAACTGACGCCCCTGTATTGGCACGTATTCACTCAGAATGCCTTACAGGTGACACCATGTTCAGTTTAAAATGCGACTGTGGTTTTCAGCTGGAAGCCGCAATGAAACAGATCGCAAAAGAAAAAAGAGGTGTTCTGTTATACGTTAGACAGGAAGGACGAGGTATCGGACTGTTCAATAAAATAAAAGCCTATCATTTACAGGATAATGGGATGGATACTGTAGATGCCAATCTTCATTTAGGCTTCCCCGCTGATGCAAGGCACTACGAAATTTGTGCAGAAATGTTTAACTATCTGAAAGTTAAGTCAATTAAACTAATGACTAATAATCCACTTAAAGTTGCCGAAATGAAGAAATACAACATTAACGTTGTTGAACGCGTGGCAATAGAAGTAGGACGCAATAAATATAATGAAAACTATTTGGATACTAAAGAAGATCGTATGGGGCACTGGCTGACTCACGGCAATCATTAAATATAAAACCAGCTCATAGATCGTATGCGTGTAAGCAAATAGGGTTATTTAAAATTGAAGCTCACTGTGCTACTACCACAGTGAGTTTTTGATATTGTAAAGGTTTAGTCCTCGGAAGCTGTTTCAGCCTTACGCAGGTCTTCCAGATTATTTGACCTGCAGTCTGCGGGAACCTTGTCTGACCACGGCAGAAGATGACTCATGTTGCTGAGTACGTTCTTTGGTCTTACCGAACTGATTTCCGTAAGAAACCATTCAAGATATTTGTACGGAGCCAGACCGTTGGCTATCGCTGTCTGGATGATGGTGTAGTATCCGGCACTGACATCGGCTCCGTTCTCCGT
>NZ_JNKD01000044.1:0-25205 GCF_000701925.1 Ruminobacter sp. RM87
TTGCCGACGGTGCTGACGGTGCAATCAGCGGCAGTGCTCTGGTTAAGATTGTTTCAGAACATCTGGGCGACATCGACGCCACCTACGAAGCCCTGAAGAAATTCGTTTCAGAAATGAAATCCGGCGTATTCTGAGAACTGTGGGCTGTTACGTACGGTCCGCAGTCTGTCACTGCTCCGTCTGCGACATCTGACACACCGGAGCTTTTTAAGGAAAAAATCATGAATCACACAGAAAAACAGTCCCCGGAGGCGGATTTTGTCACTCCTCCAAAGCATATTAATTTCAAGGCGAAGAAACTCTTCCGTTTATTCTTTCGAAAGTAACCGCCAAACGTCGAACATGAGATGTCCTTTTTGTGGGAAAATGAACGTGTATGTTCATGCCAGACATCCCCTACTCTCAAAATATGACATTAAACCTCCGGTTACGTTTAATCTCACGGTGTCAGCTTTTACCGTTTAATACCATTAAGAAACGTCAGCATTCACGAATTATCGCATACGGCAGTTCCGTATAAAAAACTCAATGACGTTATACCATATTTATGGCTCGTATATCATGACATGTAACGTCATTTCTGAAAATCTCTGTCTCTGGGAACGGATATTAAGGTTTCACCAAAGGAACCTTGAATGGTCTTCTCGCCATAGCCGTTTCTGCGATTCTCGGTTTCCTTTGGTGCGGATTCTGCTGATTTTTTCAAATCCTAATCAATGGTGCTAGAAGTAAATATCATCCATCCTCTACGCAAAATTATTCTAGAATGTATTTACAAATTAATTTATTTGTTGGAACATCTAGACCATATATTGCTTTTTGATCAGAAGATATATAATGCCTCAATTTCAATTGAGAAATATAATCCTTAAGCCGATAATCATTCCCCAAATCAAGAAAATCATCCATTTCTTTATCCCAAAGAATAAATAATTCCTCAAAACCATCCAGATTACATTTCTCCGTTGGTTCAGAAACATATTTGAAGCTCCGTAATATTCTTCCACATGAAACGGCCTGTACTTCATAAATGCGTTTACATTCAGTACAGTACCAATATTCAACTGGTTCAGAACGGTTTTGAAATGAATTCCTACACTCAGCTAATTCATCCCAGCCTGTATAAAAATCCCATAAAGGAATATCAGGATTGTATGATAATGCCTTGTCAACCTCCGATTTTAAAAACACGTTCAGCCTATGTGGCGATGGACCATCCGTGTTAGTCATGTCAGCCCCACAATGGCATCCTAATCTAGCCATAATATGCTCCTATTTCATTACAATTTTACTTTTGTCATCAAACCAAACTTCCACTTCACCGGTGAAAGATATTTTTCGTTTTGCCTCTTGATAGCCCGCGTTCAAGTAGTTGATAACCTCCTTGGAATTCTTATCCCTGTTAGGTAAATATATGGCTACGGTACCGTTTTTTCCAACTTGATCGAAGGCTTCAATTATATTTTTAGCTAGTTGACTGGACTTTGTAGTGGTTGTCTTTTTGACTTCAATATCTTTTACAAAATCTTTATCGTCACTTGTTTTTATTGTTAGATCAAAGGTTTTTTTATCGATTTCATCGTGTCTCTGACGAAAAACCACTTCGTATCCCAAATCAATATAGCGTTCAGCAACAAATATAGTACCTTTGTCTGTTACTTTTCTTCCACCAGAATCTTTATAATTAGTCTGGATTGTAGTATAACCGCCTTTACCTCTTCCCATCGTTGTTGGCCTCCCATTTCATTTCTCGATAAGAAGGAAAGACTTTTATTGGTATAGAAAACCGTTTTTTCCATGCTTCTGGAAATTTTCCATACACAATTAACCCTATAGGGTGCTTCTGTCTTACAATTTCATGTAAGCCATTTAACAGCATTCTTTTTAGCACATAGCTGTCTAGACTGCCTTGAGTTGTTATTGCAAGCCAACTATTTTCGGGAAGGCCATCTAAAACCCAAGGGAAGGTGTCAGAATCTCCATACCCAACATTAGGAACCACAACAGAAAAGTTCTTCTGTAGCCAGTATGTCATCGCATAATTACGCCAACAGTTGTATGACTGCTGAGGATAATACATATTACAGAGTATACTAAAATCTAAGCCTATGATTAAAGGAAAGCGCTTCAATACAGAAACATAACGCTGACGATTATTCCATATTCGTTCAATAACTGTATCCTTAGTATAAAAGCATAAAGCACATTCTTCTGGATGCTTTTCATAAGGAGCATTGTTGAGAGTAACCATGCGTTTTACATTTGGAAATTCTGTAATCGGTTTCAGTTGGGCATGTTGATGAGGTCCAATGATTATAGCTCCTTCAATTAAATCCCAATGAAAATGGTGCTGAACTTCTTGTTCTTTGCTACACAAAGTTTCTGATTTCGTAGAACCATTCTTGCAAGCTCTGTTTTTGGATAGAGGTTTATCGCCTTTTTCAGACGTTTTACCTGCTTTTTGATTGTGGTGTTTTGACATACGTCCCACTCCTTTGCAAAAAAATTAAAGAAATAAATTCAGTATTTTTGCAAGGTGTGCTAACATGAACGTGCTTAAGGTTTTGGAAGCATACCTTGCTATCCATACTAAACTTGGATGTACGACAGGTGACATCTGCCGCTTGTTGTACATTCATCCCATGTCACGGGGTACACTACCGCTCTTTACATCATGTGATCGTATTTCTCCTTCATAGTTGTTCTAAAGGTTATCTTTATTAATTTTTTTTGCTATGTCATAAATTGCATAAACGAATTTGCTAATCTCGTTTATTTTTTCTTCTACAAAAGACTTAGAAATGCCTTGTTGTTCTGCATCCGCATGGCAACGATCATTTTGATGGGCTATTTCGTTCCTTCTTCTGTACAACTCAATCAGTACATTTTTCTCCGCCGCAACAGATTCATTTTCGTTTTTTCCTGGGTTACATCGTTGACAAACATCTTTCCATGGAATACCTATTAAATTTAATTGTTCTCTGATAATACTCCAATCTTGCATAACTTCTGCTGAATACCTGCTATTTACATATTCAAAAAACCATTCAGTTGACTCAGTATCTGCTAAGGCTTTCATAACTTCTGACATTGGAATTTCAAGATTTTTGAATTTATCAGTGATTGGCCATTCTTTTATAAAAATTCTGTATAAACCAAATTTAGTTATCTCGTGCATAAAAAAGTCTAAAATGCTTTCTAAAAAAACAATTTGACTTCTATATATATTCTCAGATTCTTTAAATTTCTCCACGGAAAGTAAATATTCTGCTACATCAAATTGTTTTCTTATAGCATTTAAACTTTCATCAAAATGTCCCTTAATTTCATGAAGCTCAAATTGTACAGGCGTTTTTACTATTAATGGATCTCTAACGTTCTCAGCACGAGGCGATAAATTGAGTTTTCTCATGTACCTATGACCACTCCTACATAGCTAAAATTTTTGCAAAATCGACATTAAGCATAGGTATGGCTCCATATCTTCCTGATATATAACCCTTGCTATACTTTTCATCTTTTCTTACATTTTTTAGTTCAGCTAAAGAGTACAAAACTGTAGATCTTTCTTCTGGTGTTAATTCAGTAAACCAGATTTGATCTCTTCTAAAAATATCAAGATCAAGCAAACCTGTTTCATGCGTTGTAAAAAACAATTGAGAATTGTTACTAATAGGTAAATTCATGAATACATTTATCAGTTTGTATAAAACAGCTTCATGCAGACTAGTTTCAAGCTCATCACAGATAAGAGTTTTATTGTTTGCCATGATATCAATCAATGGACATAACAGAGCAAATAATTTACGAATACCTACCGATTCTTCCTGCATCAGATCGGTTGAAAAATTATCGTATTTAACTTTAGCAGTTATTGCATCAATATTTTGTTTCAATAATAAATTTTTAAATTCTTCCGATAAAAAATCAGGTAATTGGGATGATTCTATTTTCTTTGTATCTATTGTGACATCTATGTCTTTAATACCCGTGCCTAAATCTTGCATAAGTGTTATAACGGCATTTTTCATCTGAGGATTAGAATTCATTTGATAAAGTGAATAATTCATCCAATTATTTTGATTTAATGGATTATAAACCACCAGTTCCTCAACAAAGAATCTGTATGCGTCTATAATTTCACTAACATTACTAAAATTAGCCGCACAAGAAAGAAGTAAACGATTAGGTTTCAACACATCATTGCACGTTGCCAATTTCCCGACAAATTTTCTTCCTGTACTAAAACCTTTATCGGAACGTTCAAATATTTTTGTTTGTCTTCCTTTGGGAACATAATACAAATACTCATCAGTTACAAGAAATTCTTTGAGAGTAAAACCGTACATATACCGAATTCCTTTAGTAACAAATTGAATTGAATATGAACTTTCACTACCGCTAGAGCTAAGTTTATGTGGATTCTGCCTAATTCCTTGTCCAATCTGATGATTAATACTGTTCATCACAAGATTCTTCACGAAAATAATAGCATCTATAAAATTACTTTTCCCTGAACCATTAGCTCCGTATATCAACGCAGAGCGAAGTACATTGTATTTTCCAAACGGGATTATTTTTTCTTTATGTGTATCATCAGTTCCTGCAAGTGCAGAAAACAAAATCTCTTTCTGTATAGATTTATGATTTGAACAAGAAAATTCTAATAGCATTGCAGTTATCCTCACAAAGTCAGCTATGATATATGATACCACGCTTAAATTCTTTTACAAGCCAAATTTGAGATTTTTTTGCAATTTTATTATTTATAATGCATGTTTTATCCTTTTAAAATTAAATATTTTATCTGAATCAAAGTTAAGGTCTAGTTAATTTTCTTTCTGCTCACCAAATAGCCACTCAACCACATTCCCGAAAATAAATCCGCTCAAAATCGCCCTTCACGTTCAGTAGATAGTAGAAGGTAACGATTTATGAATACACAAAACACCAATTTCCCCACCGCTCCTGCGGATAATGAAATGCTGAACGACATCCGGTACTCGAAAGCGCAACAAGTTGCAGAGCCCCCCCCCTTACCTTGACGTTCATCTCAAAACTACGATATGTAACACTTAATCGCAAAAAAAAACTCCAGATAACCTGCTGGTAATCCGGAGTCTGACGTTATTCCTGAAACTGCGTTTCAGGGCTATTCGAAGATTTCCTCGGGAACAAGCTCTGCCACGTCATCAAGTTTTGCCGTGGATATAAGTCTCTTCGGAGCCAAATGGTCATACCTGATTTCACCGACACCGATGAATCTGCGGTCACTTCCGTCATTCAGACCGACATAGATTCTTATAGGCTGAAGATCGGAAGTCAGCATGTTAACCGGAGTAACCTTGATGCGCTTGCCCATCATGATGTCCCTGCCCTGAATCTCATCCAGTTCAATCTCAGGAAGAGCCGATACTGCGGTATCAACCGGAAGAAGCAGATTATCAAGTGTAGAAAAAGCGGTTAACCCCTTGCTGTGTGCCTCATCAACGATGGCATTCAGGTCCTCGAAGGAAACCATTCTGTCAACCGGATAAGTACTCACCCTGGTTCTGTTCAGACGGATTACATGAGCACCGCAGCCGAGAACCTCACCCAGATCATCAATCAGGGTTCTGATATAGGTTCCCTTGGAGCAGCTCACTTTCATGCGGATATCAAAGATATCGCCTTCCGCCACTTCAAAATCATCCTCAAGATCAAAGCTGTAGATGGTAATGGTACGGGCTTCTCTCGGAATATCAATTCCCTTGCGGGCATATTCGTAATAAGGGCGTCCCTGGTACTTTAAGGCAGAGTAGATACTTGGAACCTGCTCGATGGTACCGGTAAGACCGGCCATGGCCTTAAGCAGTTCAGCCTTTGAAAAATGCACCGGAGAAGAGCTCACCAGTTCACCTTCGGCATCACTGGTGGTGGTTCTCTGACCGAATCTGGCCGTTACCTCATACTCCTTGTCGGAATCCAGCAGGAACTGGGCGAATTTGGTTGCTTCCCCCAGACAAATCGGCAGCATGCCTGTTGCCAGCGGATCCAGAGCCCCGGTATGACCGGCCTTCTGAGCATGGAAAATCCCTCTGATTCTGATCATGGCATCGTTTGAAGTGATTCCCTGTGGCTTGTTTAACAGCAGTATACCGCTGATATCACGCTTACTTCGTCGTGGCATTTTGTTTTTTCTTTAATCCTCTTCTTCAAGATTCTGTTCATTTTCCGCGGCTTCTGCGGCATTTTCTTCAGCTTCAGTGCCGAATTCCCTGCTTAAAGCCTTGTCATGAGCGATGGTTGAGGTAATCAGACTTGAAAGTCTCATACCGGTATCCAGTGATTTATCGTAATAAAAAGAAATATCAGGAACAATTCTGAGCTTCATCAGATGACCGATCTGACCTCTGAAAAAGCCTTTGGCTCTGTTGAGAACCTTTATTGCTTCCTTAACTTCAGCTTCATCATTATTAAAATTCAGGAAGGTAACGTAAACCTTGGCGTAAGACAGGTCACCTGAAACCCTTACGTCACTTACAGTTGCCATCTTGACACGCGGATCCTTGAATTCACGCTGCAGCAGAACCGCGATTTCTCTCTTCATCTGCTGTGCGACGCGATCCGCACGACTAAATTCTTTTGCCATTAAGACGTATTTTCTCCTCAAAAATACTCATGCATACGTTCGGCAACGGGAGGAGCATTCCCTCCCGTTTAATACCGAACGTTAGTCAAGAGTACGTTTAACTTCAATGTTTTCAAACACTTCGATCTGGTCGCCTTCGCGAACGTCATTGTAGTTCTTCACGCCGATACCGCATTCGAAACCGTTGGTAACTTCGCTCACGTCATCCTTGAAGCGACGGAGGGAATCAAGTTCACCTTCGAAGATTACCACGTTGTCACGGAGTACGCGAATCGGAGCTGAACGCTTGATTAAACCTTCAGTTACCATACAGCCTGCGATCTGACCGAACTTAGGATGCTTGAACACCTGACGTACTTCAGCCATACCGATGATCTGCTGCTTGATTTCTGAACCGAGAAGACCGCTCATTGCCTGCTTAACTTCGTCAATCAGGTCGTAAATAACGCTGTAGTAGCGAACGTCAATGCTGTTGGACTCAATAACCTTTCTGGCTGCATTGTCAGGACGGACGTTGAAGCCGAGAATGATTGCTGAGGATGCTGCGGCCAGGGTCGCATCGGTTTCGGTAATACCGCCTACGGCACCGTAAATGATGTTAACCTTAACTTCATCGGTTGAGAGCTTAACCAGAGAATCGCTGATTGCTTCAACAGAACCCTGTACGTCGGCCTTGAGCACAATGCTGAGTTCTGAAGCGGCACCTTCCTTGAACATATTGTCAAGCTTGGCCTTGCGCTGACGGGCAATCTTGATTTCCCTGAACTTGCCCTGACGGTAGTTGGCTACTTCACGGGCCTTCTTTTCATCTCTTACCACGGTAGCTTCATCACCTGCTACAGGTACACCGCTTAAACCGAGGATTTCCACTGGAATTGACGGACCTGCGGATTCAACGTTTCTGCCGAGTTCGTCCTTCATTGCACGAACCTTACCGTATTCAAGACCACAGAGAACGATATCACCTACGTGGAGGGTACCCTGCTTGATGAGTACGGAAGCGACCGGACCACGGCCCTTGTCGAGACGTGATTCGATAACCACGCCTGATGCCATGCCTTCGTACACGGCCTTGAGTTCAAGAACTTCAGCCTGAAGAATAATGGCGTCAAGAAGTTCATCGATACCCTGACCGGTCTTGGCTGATACGCGTACGAACTGGGTGTCACCGCCCATTTCTTCAGACACAATGCCGTGACGGAGGAGTTCGTTGATTACGCGGGTAGGATCGGCAGCCGGCTTATCAATCTTGTTGATGGCTACAACGATAGGCACGTTACCTGCCTTGGCGTGCTGAATAGCTTCGATGGTCTGAGGCATTACACCGTCATCGGCGGCTACAACCAGAACCACGATATCGGTAGCTGCGGCACCGCGGGCACGCATTGCGGTAAATGCGGCATGACCCGGAGTATCCAGGAAGGTGATGGTATCACCCTTGTTGGTCTGTACATGGTATGCACCGATATGCTGGGTAATACCGCCGGCTTCACCTGAAGCAACCTTGGTCTTGCGGATATAGTCGAGCAGAGAGGTCTTACCGTGGTCTACGTGACCCATGATGGTAACAACAGGAGCTCTAGGTTCGGCATTGTTGGTTACGTCACGATCGTTGAGAAGTTCTTCTTCAAGTTCGTTTTCCTTGCGCACCACAACCTTGTGGCCCATTTCTTCAGCAACAAGTGTAGCGGCTTCCTGGTCGATAACCTGGTTAATGGTTACCATTTCACCGAGCTTCATGAACACCTTGATTACTTCAGAAGCCTTTACGGCCATTTTCTGAGCCAGTTCGGCAACGGTGATGGTTTCACCGATAACGATGTCTCTGGTAACCGGAGCAACAGGCTTGTTGAAGGCGTGCATCTGCTGGTTGAGCTTTGCTGAACCCTTGAACTTCTTCTGGTGCTTGGCGTTCTTCTTGCTGGACATTTTGTCGTCATGTTCATCTTCAGAACGTGCATTCTTGCCTGAACGCATCTTGGTGCCGGCGGACTTGCGACGGTTTCTGTTTTCCTCTTCGCGGTCCTGTTCTTCTTCGGCTTCCTTTACGTAGCGTGAAGTTGAATCGTCATCAATTGAATCTTCCATTGCCTGACGTGCGGCATCTTCTTCGTCCCAGCGCTTCTGATTTTCTTCAACTTCTCTGGCGGCGGCTTCAGCTGCACGGCGTGATTCTTCTTCAATCTTGCGGAGAGCTTCCTGTTCCTGGGCTCTGCGGAGTTCCAGAGATTCGGCTTCCTTCTTTCTGCGGGCTTCCTTTTCAGCTGAATTGTCTGCAGTCTTCTTCTTGTTTTCAGCTTCAGCCTTTCTGCGGGCTTCCTCTTCCTTCTTCTTCGCTTCGGCTTCTTCCTTTCTGCGGGCCTCTTCCTGCTTCTTTCTGGCGTCAGCTTCAGCCTTTGCGCGGGCTTCTTCTTCCTTTCTTCTGGCTTCGGCTTCTTCTCTTAACAACATTTCGTTGGCAGACGGAGCAGAACGCTTAACAACAATTTCAGAAGAACTGCCGGTCTTTGAACTGCTCTTCCCGCTTGGCTTGCGACTTAAACGGGTTAACTTCTTACCTTCTTCTTTATTTTTCTCTTCTGTCATATTTATTCACTTAAAACTATATGGTTAACAACTGATCTCACTGAAAACATTAAGGATTCTCATGCTGTCTTTCCTTTCCGACCTGACCGGTTATCCCCGCATACCTGCCGGTTTAAACTGTCTGATAAATTTAAAACATCTTTACCTGTCAGATACTGTCAACCGGTATTGAAAATCCTATGATTTCATTCAGACGGGAAAACAGGTCTCCCGTCCGACCAGCACTATTACTTCTGTTCCAGTTCGTCCAGATTCCAGGCAATGTTACGAGCCTTGATAATCAGACTGCCTGCCTTTTCCTTATCAAATCCAGGAATGTCCAGAAGGTCATCCGTAGCACATTCGGCAAGATCGTCAAGGGTGGCGATTTCCTTGGCGGCGAGAGCGCGAACGGTTGCGTTGTCAACGCCGTCAAGATTGATTAAAGCAGCATCAACCTGCTTGCCTGACGGAGTGGATACGTTCTTGAGTGCGTCTCTTGCCACCTTCTGAAGTTCTGCAACGAGTTCATCATCGAGACCGTCAACATCCTGCATGATTACCTTAGGATCAGAGAATGCAACCAGTTCAATGGTATCAAAACGGGCATCGATAAGAGCCTGAGCGAAGTCAGAGTCGATGTTGAGAATATCACCGAAACTGCTTACCAGACGGTTCTTTTCAGCATGCTGCTTGTTTTCCAGCTCATCAGCGGTCATAACATTGATGCGCCAACCGTCACCGATAAGAGCAGAAGCGAGTCTTACGTTCTGGCCGTTTGAACCGATGGCCTTGGCATACTTTCTTTCATCGTTGTCAACACCGATCTGAACAAGCTTCTTGTCCTTGTCGATGATTGCCTGCTTGACTTCAGCAGGTTCCATGGCGTTGATTACGTATTTTGAAATATCGTCATCGTAAATGATGATGTCGATGTTTTCCTGGCAGAGTTCATTGGAAACATTCTTGATTCTTGAACCCTTCATGCCGATACATGCGCCCTTAGGATCAATGCGACGATCCTTGGCTCTGATTGAAACCTTGGCTCTGTAGCCCGGGTCACGTACAACATTTACGATTTCCAGCTGGCCTTCACCGATTTCAGGAACTTCGGTAGTAAGGAGTTCTCTGAGGAAATCATTGCTGGTACGGCTCACTTCAAGCTGAGGCCCCTTGCCGTCTGCCTTGATTGGAAGCAGGATGCCTCTTACGCGGTCACCTACACGGAATGAATCGCGAGGAAGCATGTTCTGACGACGCAGTGAGGCGATGGCGCCGTTGCCGAGGTCAAGAGCAATGTCGTTGCGTGAAATGTGCTTAACCAGACCGATTACCAGCTTGCCCACGCTGTCGATGAATTCATCGATAACCTGCTGACGTTCAGCTTCACGGATCTTCTGCTGAAGAACCTGCTTTACGGTAGTGGCAGTGATACGATCGTCAAGAATGTTGGCGGCCTTTGACAGATCATCATCGATCTTGTCGCATACGTAATCGCCTGCAACTGCATTTTCATCATCAAGTCTGGCTGCTTCAAGAGTGATTTCGCGGGTTGGGTTTTCAAGCTGACCGTCGGTATCAACAATGAGGTAGCGTCTTAGAACGGTGTAGTCACCTGACTTGCGGTCAATCTCAACCTTGATGTCCGGATCAAGATTTTCAAACTTCTTCTTGATTGCAATGGCTAAAGCACCTTCAAGAGCGTTAAAAACCTTATCACGATCAATCTGCTTTTCGTTTGAAACAGTATCAACTATTGCTAAAATCTCTTTTGACATTTCACTATTTCCTAAAAATTAATAATATTTCTAAAATCTTATGATTCAGGACTTCCTGCCCTGAACCTCAAAAACTTGTCCGGCCGATCAGATTACGGGAATCAGCTGTGCCTTGGAAACGTTAGGATAGGCAATTTCATAAACGTCATTGTCAACCTTGAGGAACAGAATATCCCCTTCAGTCTTTTCAAGAAGACCTCTGAAACGGCGTCTGTTGGCAACAGGCATGCTGACTTCAACGGTCATTTCCTTGCCGACATAGGCGCATACCTGTTCAAAGGTAAACAGATAACGGTCAAGACCTGGTGAAGAAACTTCAAGGAAATACGGATGATTGAAGATATCTTCAACGTCCATGATACCGTTGAGTTCCAGAGACACTTCCGTGCAGTCATCAATGGTTACACCGCCGTCCTTCTTGTCGATAAAAATCTGCAGAGTTGTACGCTTCGGATTATTGATAAGCTTAACACCCCAGAGTTCAATGCCTTTTTCCTCAAGTACCGGAGCAACAAGCTCTGCCACTCTCTGTTCTATTGTTGCCAATGAAAAAACTCCTATCTGTAATTCAGTTCCGCCTGATAATTTTCATAAAATGTGAACCACTCGCAATTATGAATAACCGGTCAGAACATTCTCATTTTTAAATTATCAATTATACATATTTTAAATAACAAAATTTTATTTAAAATATGTATAAAAATATAATTATTAAATATTTTTACTTTTATAAATATATAAAAAAAGCTCCGGACTCTTTTGACCGGAGCTTTCTCGATCATAAACTGTCAGTGAGTGAACATCCGACGTTCACCTCGGGAAACTCATCCGAATCACCCTTTCACCAACTGCGATTATACTATCTAGTTATGATTTATTCAACAGATTATTGCATGTCCTGCCGACACCTGTCGTTCTCCTCCACATATCTACTGAAATAGTTGTACAGCAGACTTATTCCCAGTAGAACAATACCAGCAAATAACACCGATAACGCTCTGGTGATGTCCGTATGATAACTGACGTCAAAAACAATCAGCTTGGTGGCACAGAATATACAAATAAACAGTCCCGAACGTCTGACGAGCGGAACCCTGTACCTGAACCCGCTGATCAGCATCACCGCTGACGAAAGCAGGGACAGGACGGTAAACACCACTGTTCCGAGATTCAGCGTAATGCATGCCGCAAGCAGGAAGCCGAAGTACTTGACAATGCAGTAGTAATACTTCTGAACAATGAACTTTCTATCCGTAAACATCACAGGAACACTTATCATGCAGCTTACGGCAAAAGCTGAAAGAGCCAGGAAATGATGGCTGGTGATTCCTTTGTTAATGCCCATGAACGTGCCGCACATGGCGACAGCTTCGGTAATGTACCACATTCTGCGGTTAATCAGGTTCCCCCTGTCTACAAAATCCTCGATGGAATTTCCGTAAACAAGCCTGAGTTTTCCGGCGTTACAGGCAGCCGTATTCGTGTACCGGGTGAAAAAAGCACCTGCAAAACAGACGGTTACCGCAAGCAGTGTTCCGATTCCCGACCAGGTCTTTATTGAATCACTGTCATGTGAAAAGACAGACATGAAATCAGTCTTTGTCATACCTGATAATGAAAGATTCAGGGCATATCCGAGATGCACGAGGTAGTGCGCCAGACAGGCAAGCATTATGACCGCCAGAAACTTCACATACACGGAGGTGGCAAAAACACTGATAATTTCGGCATACCTCGTTTTTCCCGCCGCAAATGCCGATAACGGCATGTGCCATCCCAGCCCCTGTCTGTCCAGAAAACATTCAGGCGTAGGTTTTCTCAGTTCATCAGCCTTTCGGTTAACGGCAAACACGACATAAAGCAGACCAAGAAGGACAGGCACATATAAGAAGCCGTATTCCGTAAGTACATAAATCCAGCCTTTTTCAAAAATATCCTTCAGGGCGGATGCGGAAATAAAATCTCTGACCGACTGTAATGCTGCAGCACCGCTGTCAAAAGCATTTATCATAACGGATGCCGTGACATACAGCGCTGCCGCCGCGGCAGCAAGATTGATGTATAACGTGTCGCGTGATTTCTCAACGGACTGGTAAACCAGCAGCATGACTGGAACGGCCGGCAGTATAAAGAACATCAGATAATAGAACGAATCGGAATATTTTCCTAAACTTATTACCGAAGTACCCATTACGGTAAGGACAGCTCCCTTTAAAAAACTGAAGCGGCATCTGGTAACCAGTGCTTCAAGAAAATGCCAGCAGGCAGGAATCAGCAGAATCCAGACGTATCCGTATTCTCTGACATCATGGTAGTAAACCAGGAGCGCGTATAAAAGCACCAGAGAAAGAACCTGATGAGCTATTCTGTATTTTCCGGACATCTCCACGCTCATTACCCAGACGGTAATCACGTAGGCGAATACCGTAAACAGAGAACCGCCCGGTGCGGAATCAAAATGATATCCGAAGAAAATCATTATTACCGCGGCAACTAACGGTATCAGATCCTTTCTGATGCAGGTAAACGCAAGATACATGATTATCGGCAGAGACCAGTAAACATCACTGCGGTCCGTCATGTGCAGAATGAAATAATCATACAGACTGAAAAGCGCCATCCAGATGAGCACAAGTCCCGGAAGCAGGAAACCGTACACTTTAGGGTATACAGGCCTTACCAGCAGCATAACCGCACCGGCAACCAGGATATAGCTCAGAGTATTTGCCACATTCCTCCAGCCGTCGTCCAGCCCCGCGTATACAAAAAGATACATGGTGCAGAATGCCAGTATCAGCGAAAGCATGTGCTTTTTCATCACCCCGAAAACCAGATATCCGGTAACCGGCACCCACCAGTACAGAGGAAGTACCGCAGGTACTGATACCGCTGATGAGCCACCTGCATGCACATGTCCGGAATATGCCATAATCACCATGGCAAACCACATAAGGAAGCAGCCGGCGTCGGTTGCCAGCCTGTACCAGACGGAGCCGTCCCTGAAATTTTTTCCGAAACAGGTAAGCATCCAAATTCCGAAGGTTCCCGTGAGAGTCGCGGTATTGAAAAGCATCCTTCCGCTTTCTGACCAGTCTGGATAAACATTTCTGTAAACCAGCGCACTGCCGGCACACAGCATCAGAACACTAAGTATATTAAGGAACCCCGATCTGTACCGCCAGCTTATGAAGTATACCGGAACAAACAGAATGTACAGTGCGGGAATAAGCGCTGTCTGAGTATGGAAGAAGCCGTTTACCGCAAGCAGCAGAAAAACAGACATTCCCGTCGTGTACCCGGTAACGGCAGCCGGAGAAAGCTTTCTGCCGAAATTCTTCAGAGCGTCCCCGAAATAACAGATACCCAGTACGGCCGTGTATAAAATCCAGATTGCCGTACCTGCCGCAGGGGAATCATGAAAATGCGATGACAGAAATCCGTGATTACCGTAAAAACCGTAAAAACAGGTGACAAGTGCTACGGATATTATCTTAATTCCGCTGAAGAAAAAGCTGTTATCCTCACGCTGAGCAACAGTGTTCTGAACAGTCCTGTCAGGCACTGAGGCAAAAGAACTGCCGACATGTTTCAGAGCGACAAGACCGCATATTCCCGCAAAAAGTCCGAGACCGCAGCTCCAGTGCAGATAATTCTCAACACATACGGCCAGCATGGCGACCGCGGCAAAGGAAACGGCGGTAATCAGCAGTCTGAGGTTCTTAACCCTGTCGCGGGCAAATCCGAACAGACAGATGAACACGGGAAGAAACGCCGCGGCAAGCATCGTGAATCCGGTCAGGCTGTTTTCAGCGACAGAATGTCCTCTCACTGCCGTTCCCGTGAATGTCATGACAAATCCTGTCAGACCACCGGCGATACTGTATGCCGCTGCCGCACCAGCGGATTCATTCTTAACATATCCGGTATTTTCCCCTGTCACCTTTTTCTGCATGAAAGTTCCTTCTTCCGGGGAATCAGTCCCCTTAATCAGAAACAGTGTTAAGACGCCGAAAATGATTATCGCTGACCAGAGGATATCCGAATACATGTAGTGTCTGCCTGAAGGCAGTACCCAGATGGAACAGAAGATAAAAAAGAGAATGACAAGGACATTGACGCCGATGTATTTGAAATATGAAGCTCCTTCGCCAAAAACCTGGTTCAGCCCGTTTCTGATGTTCTCATTAACACATTCCACGACAGAAACGTAACCGCCTCCGCACCTGTCTTCCGCGGTTCTGACCATGTGCAGATAATATGCGGCGGCTGATACCGCAGCCGTACCGCCCACAACGCAAAGAGCCGGCAGTACATGACCGTAATCAGCATTCATGATATGGCGCATGCTCATCTGCATCATGTAAATTATCGCCAGAAAAGTACAGCAGAGGACATCGGACATTTTCGGAGTCTGTGATTTTATAACGGACACAATGCAGAACCTTATACCGAATGCCAGAGCCATCCCCCATATGAGAAGAGAATAATCCGGAACCGTTAATCCGGCCACAGCCAGCATTACCGCAAGCGAATTCATGACAGCTCCGGCACGGGACCGTAAGATTTCTTTTCTGCAGAGTGATGACAGCAGGCTGTCCGTCACCATCAGAATACAGAATGATGACATCATGACAGCGGTGTACGCAATGACGCTGTCGAACATTTTACCGATAATCAGCAGACCGGCAAATTCAGAGAGCAGCAGAGCCCCGGCTGACGCGGCAACTCCCGTCATGAACAGTTTTTCCCCGTCGGGATGTCCGGATTCATCCGTCTGATAGCAGTTTACAATAATCATCACCTTCTGCAGCATGATGAGACCGAGAACGGCCAGAGCCAGAATCATGCCGCCTGAGGAACCTGTCCGGACCCCTGCGCCGGCGCAGAGAGACACCATGGCAAAACCGACACTTCCGCACATAAATGACCACTGATGCTTTCTTAAGATGCTGACGGCAATTGTCGGCAGCTGGGACAGCATTATCAGCATGCATGCGAAAACAAAAGAATTGCTTTCCATGAATGAAACCAGAGGAATACTGCCAATTACTCCCGTCTGGGCTATCAGACTGAACACGCCGTGTCTTCTGAAGGTCATATGCGTCAGCATGAAAGTCCACAGTCCCAGAAAACATATCCAGGCACTACTCCCTCCGGGAATTATGTCAAAATATATAAAACCTGCCGCCATGGTAACGTACAGGAGAGCAAAACCGATGGAGGAAAGAGTAACTCTTCCCAGCCTCAGTCTGGCAATGGATAAGGCTTTTTCATTCCGGTCGGCCTTATAACCGCCAAAATAAATCATGACCCCGGAAAACGCCAGCATGGTGAAGAATCTGGCATACGGACCGAATGAGAAATGGATGCTTCTGGCTATCATGACAAAGCCTATTACCAGCAGGATTGCGGCTCCTATGCCTGCAATCATCTTTCCGGTAATCATTTCGAGGAACTCACCGCCTGAACTTCTGCGGGCTCTAGCATCTTCCGTGTTCACACCTGAGGAATAATTTCCGGAGCAGCCTGCAGTCTGAGTGTCATCCATGATGTCAGACGAAAAACCGTCCGCGGAATCTTCCAGAGCGCAGGTCTTTTCAGTAAGTTTCGGTGAAACTTCATCTTCGAATACCGCATTTTGAGAAGAAACGACTTCCGGTGTCTCTGCGGCACTGCCGCTGTCTTCAGGACGGTCTTCTGATACGTTTACACCGATATCTTCAGAAACCGCAGATTCCCTAAAAACGGGCTCTTCACTGCTATGAGTTTTTTCTGCCGAAGTCTCTTTTTTCTCTTTAATATAGGACTCCATCAGAGCCAGAAGACCGTCACAGTCCTCATCAGAGAGCCTGTCTGACAGAATTTCATCGAGTCTCCGGTGAATTCTCTCCCTGCGTGATTTTTCGTCATGTCGTTCATGGCGCATGTTCTCTCCAGATGACACAGGGCCTTTATCCGGGACGTTATTATTATCTGTCATTTCCCCTCCTTTTAACCTTAGACATCAGCCTATCTGCCTTTATCAGATTTTATCAGCTCGCTTATTTTTCCCTTTGAAAGGAGATCCTTTCGCAGCTCCGCAAGGGTAATAACCTTCGGGCTTATGGAAAGAGGTCTTACGGCCTTTACCGTCATGTACCCGAGTCTGGTGGAATAGATCCCTGCAGCCACCCCCTGGCCTAAAGCCGCACTGAGCTTTCCGGCAATCCCGGCTCCGATGACGTCGACGGCCGCATCGGTCGCCAGATCGGTCATTCCGATGAGAATCAGGTTTCTCGCAACTCTGCGGTAGAGCTGCATTCGTCCCCAGACACCGGTACTGAGTCCGTATACCTCGGAAATCTCCCTGATCATTCTCAGAGACCTTGCAAGAGTAAGAAACATGTCCAGCCAGGCCACAGGGCTCAGGGCCACTATCACCCCGTTTTCCCGTGAACGTTTCACTATGACCTTCTTGGCTCTTTCATCCATGTCCTTCAGGACAAAAGCCTCATACAGATCAAACACCTCCCTCGGAGAAAAATGAGGCTGGAGTCTTTTCATAAAGCTTTCCCAGCATTTTCTCCTGTCCGCACCGGAATCCTTCGCAAGATTTCTGCAGATTTTCACGGCATCGGCAAATGAACCGGACGCACATGCCTGAAGCACCTCCTCGCGGTGCTCATCCACGTGCTTGAACATCAGAACCGAACTGAATTCACGGTAAATGCAGAATACTGAAATCACAAAGGCCAGAATGAAAACCACACTCCAGAAAATTCCCGTAACTGAACCGGTGGCAAATGCCGAACTGATAATTGAATAGGTCTGAAGACCGCCGTAACAGAGAAGGAGGATGAGTATCCAGAGAACCGGACTGCTCCAGAATTTTACGGGAGCTACAGGTTCATCCTCCTGCTCCTCCATGGGAACGGTGGAAGAACCTGCAAGAGCCTCATCACTCTGTTCCACCTCCAACAGTTTATGTCCGGAGGAATCAAGAGTGAAACTCTTAACCATTGTCTCCCCGGGACTGATGTCCCTGCTCCTGTCTTCGACAGCGGCAGCTCCGACATCCGGGTGCACATCCTTAAGACGCTGTCCCGGGTTAAGCTTAAAGCCCGCCTTCATGCTTTCATCAAAATCTTTGCTCATTACTGTTTTTCCGCAGATACTGTTTCAAGCCGTTACAGCTTGTCACCTAAAATATACTGAAGCAGAATGTCCATGTTGATTTCGGGAATCACGTCTCCAGGATTAATCTTCGGAGGTTTCAGATCCCTCATCTCGAAATACTTCTGGAAAAACTCCATACACTCTCTTGACCACTTCGGCGGCACGCTGCCCGGGAAGAAAGGAGCCTCGTCGCCGTAGTCTGTGGTCAGAACCTGCACCTGTTTTCCCTCATGTTCCGCATACATGCATTTAGTGGCCCTTATGGCAGACAGAATCATGAACTCGCAGTTTGATCCGTCAGCCCTCACTCTGGTTGAAGCCTGCTTTACCATGGAACGAAGCAGACTCAAAAGATTCGGATACTGATCCATGGTAACCATATCGGCCTTGGCGGCCGCAAAAATCACCTTGTCTATTTTCGGAGAAAACAGACGCCCGAGCAGACTGCTGTTACCGTAGCTGAAATTTTCAAGCAGGACATCAAAGGTGTCATTGATGTCCATGAACGTTTCCCTGCCGCCCATCAGCGCCTTGAGACAGTCAATGAGAATGATCTGTCTGTCGAGCCCTGAAAAGCAGTCGCGGTAGAATTTTCTCACCACCTGTTCACGATATGCCTCATAACGTTCCTCCATGGTGCGGTACAGGGAGCCGGAACCGCAGTTCTCCGGTATGTCCCAGACCCATGGAACAAATTCAAGAATCGGGGCCCCCGCAAGATCTCCCGGAAGGACGAAACGTCCAGGCACCACCATGGCAAAGCCCTGCTCCTTGCACTGCTTCAGCCAGGAGGTATAGGCCTGTACCACACGGTGCAGCTCATATTCCCTTACCGGTTTGTCGGCTTCAAGAGAGGCACCGGCCTTAATCCACTCCGACATATCGGTAACGGATGACAGTGCGGCCGTTCTCTTTCTGATTTTCTCGCTGAATTCTGCATAATCAAGCTTTAGAAGCATCAGATCCATCAGCCATTCCCCTGGATAATCCCATATGTCAATGTATAAATGATTCTTCTTGGACAGGGAAAACCAGTCATCGTTCCGATAAACAAGTTCAAGTCTGATTTCACTTATGCCGACGGTAGGCTCAGGCCATGCCGGAGGTTCTGAAATCAGTGAAGCATAGGCATTCTGATACGGAAAGGCGGCAACTTTCAGATCTCTCGGTCTGGCAAGCCCGCCATAGGATATTCCTTTGGCATCGTATGCGGTGAACCTGGGCAGACGCTCAGCGGTTCCGACCTCTCCGAAGGTTGACAGCAGATTAACCAGAGATGTTATGAAAGCAGTCTTTCCGCCTCTGGACAGACCTGTTACCCCGAGACGTATCTCCCGATCCATCATCAGGTTGATACCTCTGTTCACGGCATTTGTTAAATCGTTAAATATATTCATGGACCGCATACCTGCAGTTTGATGAAAAAACGTCACATCCATGCACCGGTCATTCGGAATCAGTTTTCCCTCCGGTGCGGCAGCGCGGATAGTTCAGAAAAATGAGGAACATTTCCCTGAAAACCGCCTCTTTTAACTATACCACATTTGTATAAATGATTTTTGAACGGGTATGTTTTTTGTCGTTCTAACACAGCAAAAACATGACGGCTCCGCTTTTCTTTGACCGGAATCATCCGTAAAACCACGGTTTCTTATCATATTTTGCCGGCGCGCAAATATCTTAAGGAGTCAAAACATGCTATAATCAGTGCTTGCATTACATCTAACCGGTACTTGACCGTACAGAACTTTTTTACGTAAGGATGGAGATTATGGCACGTCACACTTCTATTTTCTTAAACATGCAGGATTATAGAGATCAGGTGCCCGAAACACAGAGATTCCATCTGAACGAAGTGCAGGATCCGGACTTTCTGCCCCTGAGCTTCCGCAGACGCATTGAAAAGCTGGAGGAGGACGTCAGGGTACAGGGTTCCATCTCCACGGATCTCAATTCTCTTTTCATCGTGCTGAACCTCAGAATGAAGGATCTGACAAAGGAGCCTCTTCCCGAACTGTACAGACAGCTCAGAACCACACTCAAAAAACACGCCGGAATTGAAATAGCACCTCCGGGCAACATTCTTGAGCTTAATGAAAACACCAGATTCCGCATCTGTCCGGCCTTTGATCTGAACAGGGATCCCGACATTGTTTCCGCACGTCAGAACTGCGGAGCCGCCAATCTCGGCAGAATTCTCGAGAACCGCATCAAAACGGCCTCAAACAAAATAAACAATTTCGCCGTAAGTCTTCATGTATTCGAATCACTGTTTCTGGTCAACAACCCGGGATCGTTTCTTAATACCGAGCAGCGTTATTTTCTGCAGAATTTCATCGAAAACGAGTGTTTTCCGGCAGATACCCAGCGTTATCTGCAGAGCTGCTTCTCCCAGATAATAGATCTGGCTCCGCAGATAAACGAGCTCAATCCGGAAAAAGCCTATCTCAAACCTATTAAGAATCCGGACGTTCTGAACAAATATCTCAGAATAATCAGCGGCATGGCCGCCCTTTCCGAACACAAGGTAACCTTCGAGCAGTCTCCGTACAGAGAAAAGCTTGTCGAAATGACCCGAAGGGCGAGAGTCAAAAACACCGCCGACACTCTTCCCGGAACCATTCAGGAAAAGAATCTCTCAGCCCTGCTTCAGAGAGAAATCGGAGACACCGACGTATTCAGCAGTTTTGAACCTCTTTTCAAAAACAAATCAGTCTGCCGCATGGATCAGAAAAGCATAAATCTTCATCTTGAACACTGCCGCAGGTATTTCGACATTGAAGGCTACACCGACTCCTCCATGCTGACCTTCAAGACCGGCCACGACTTGGCTCTCATAGGAGGCATGGCAGTGGATGATGCCAATATGTACATGGCAAAGACCTCCGCAGCCGCAGAAAGCAGACACTGGGATTTTGCCCTTAACGGCAGTCCTTTCATTCACCAGATCCATTCGGCAGGCAAATACAGATACCAGCCGGTTCAGCCGTCGGACAACGAGCAGGGACTTAAATATCTGGCAGGCATGCTTAACAAATCATACACCGTTCCCCTGCTGAATGACCAGCTGATTCTCATTGCCGCCAACCTTGAATACAGACTTCTGGCGGAAGATACCCTCTGCGGCAGACTTACGGACGTGGAACGCATCAAAACCTTCATCATACTGGTCAACTGGTTCAGAAATGCCACGAGAGCAAACGACAGCACCTCCTACGATCTGCGTAGCAGTCTGGACTATTTCGGCAGCATCATTGCGATATTCGCCTTCATGCACAGAAACGAGATATATGACAGTCATCTGACCATGCTGAGCGTTTTCCCTGAATGCAGGGACTACGCCCTGTACAGACTGTCAGCACTGAATTCCGAAGGAAAACTCACTCAGGAAAACAGTCTGCCGTATATCTTCAGCGGCTTTATTCTTTCCCATCCTGGATACAATCTCAACATCCGTATTCAGGGAGATGCCAGACCGGTACTCTACAGTCATGCCAGAAAGCTGTTCAATGCCATGATTGCCGAGGATCCACGGCTTCCGGCCAAACTTCTGCAGGGACTTGAGTTTACGGACACCCCGGTGGAACTTACCGACAGATATCCAAGCCTCAAGTCCTTCAAAAACAAGGTTATAGCTCCGATGCTGCCGCCTAAGGTGGTTCTTGGAGAAAAGGGACGGGAACTCGTCAACGGCATCGTAACCAGAATAAAGAAGGAACAGGACACCTTCCTCACCTACCTGGGGAGTGCGGGAAGCAACGTATGCAACGATCTTGTCTACCGCATATATGAATACAGTCTCTCGGGAGAAAACAGGCTTCCCACCGGTCTGAGAAATTTCAGAAAGACACTGCTGAATTCTGATACCAGCTCCTTTGCGGAACTCAGACAGCAGTTCAATCTGAATATTTCCTATCACAGCTGCTGCGCCCGCATTTTCTCCGAATGCGCATCCATCCTGGACGTCACCATATTCCCTAATTTCAGTTTTGAATCAGAGGAACTGGTGGTAAACGCCTTCGACTACATGACTTTCGGTGAGCTTAAACTGAAATCGCATCCGTACAACAGAAAGCTTATTCTTCCTTACCGCATCATTCTGAACACCTGCACCGGATTCAAGACCATCAAGCTCATTCACGAGTTCTTCAGCAACGTCATCAGCAGAAAACAGCTGAAGGAACTGCAGGACTACAGCAACGAACAGATAAGCGATCTGCTGACCTACGTCGCCAGAATCACCGAAATAAAAATGAGTACCAATCTCCGCTGCAGATTCAAAAACACCGCCGACAAAAACAGATACGAATTCGACGGTCTGCAGAAAGGACTGTTCCGCTCACTGTTCAGAATTCTGGTAACCGGCGGAGAGGTTGATCTTCTCAACCGCACGGTGCGCAGCCTGAACAAACTGCTCAAGGAACCGGTAATCGAAGAAAATGAAATGACCATCAGAAAATTCGCTTCGGCAAGAGGCGGATACTTCGGCGGTCTGCCGGATCATGACGACCTGATGCCAAAGGTTAATTCACCTGAAAATCTGGATATGGATTTAATCAGCCAGACCACTCTGGAAACCCGGAAGGTTCAGGAAATCCTTGCTCCGATCTTTGCTGAAAACGACACCGGATACAGTTCCGCAGAAACAGCACAGGTTCCGGAAAAGAAAGCGGAGACCGTCACAGAAGACTCCGGAAAGAATGCCGGGAAAAAGCAGAATGAAGAGACCGCACCTGAAAATGTATCAGGCATGGCCGTACTCGAGCTCCTTGCTCCGGAATACCAGGCTCTGCTGAAACGACTGCTGCAGGTAGGTGAATTTACCATGAATGACTTCAAAAGCTTCTGTGCCGAAAAGAATCTCATGGCTTCAGGAGCCATGGAGGTAATCAACAGCTGGGCCCTGGAACAGTTTGACTGTACCATCATCGAAGAAGACGAGCCGATGTTCTTCGACAGAGATCTGCTGACTGAACTTTTTGAATAGGCGTAACCGACCGCAGAACAGCCTGAGCAACAAATGCTCAGGTTATTTTTTCAGGTCTGACGCTTTTTCGGAAACAACACCGTCAGAGACCGGATTTCCGGGAACGGTGTCAGTAACTTCTGAAACAATCTCCCCGTCTGCCAGAATGGTTCTGATGCGATCCCCCCTGCCCACTCCGGAGACCGTTACGCCCTTTCCTGATTCATCAAGGGTAACGGAATACCCCTGAGTCAGAATCTTCAAAGGATTGTTGGCATTAAGAAGGGAGGCTCCGGAAACCAGTCTGTGCCTCAATTCCTTAAGATGCATTTCCATAAGCTGCAACATCTTCTGTCCGGAGAGAGAGCATCTCGCCGAATATTCCGTTATGATATTCTTTGGATTCTGGCGGTTGAACCTTTCGTTTACGGCATTGAACGCGGCTGTACGCACCTGCAGAGCCCTGATAAGTGAAAGACGCATCCTTCCCTGAAGCTCCTGAAGCCCCGTTCTTACCGCCGAAAGCCTCTTTTCAGGAGCATAGTTGCAGAATCCAGCTCTTACCGCATTCAGACGCTGTCTCTCATAACCGATGCGTCCGGTTCCCGCATTCCACAGTCTGCGTTTAAGCATGGCAAGTCTTTCAATGGAATTATCAAGGCTTGCACTGACCATCTCGGCGGCGGCAGTCGGTGTCGAGGCACGCATGTCGGCAATGTAATCCATTATGGTGACATCCCCTTCATGACCTACGCCGCTGATAACAGGGATAACCGACATTTTGGTGTAACGGGCAAGACCTTCATCATTGAAGCAGCTGAGATCCTCCACGCTGCCACCGCCGCGAACCACCAGCAGCACCTGACAGACATTGTGTCTGTTGGCATACCACAGAGCGTATTTAATACTCTGCACGGCCATGCTGCCCTGAACAATGGCGGGATACACCACTATATTGATAAAGCGGTTGCGTCTTTTAATGGTTCTGATGACGTCTTTTACGGCCATGCCGTCCGGTGAGGTGATTATCCCCACGGTGTGAATGTTTGCGGGAATGGGCTTCTTGCTCTGGATGTCGAACAGACCTTCAGAACGGAGCAGCTCCAGCGTTTTCAGAAACGCCCTGTAAAGATCTCCCGGTCTGTCCTGAATTTTAAGGGAGGAGCCCCACAGTGTCACCTTCCCCTTTGGCCTGTAAAATGAAACCCTGCCGCTGATGACAACCGTAACGCCGTCACGGATGCGCTCAAACTGATGCTGGATGACACCTGAAGGAAAAGCCACGCTGAGTTCATTCTCGGCATCCTTGATGATGCAGTAGAAATAACTTCCGCGGCGGTTGTTTCCGCAGTTGCTGAGTTCCCCCTGAACCGTTACGGCATATCTGTTTCCGAAAAGCCCGGCTATTTCATTATTAAGCTCGCTTACGGAATAAACATGAGGTTCCGCCATTTTCGGAGAAAGCCCCAGATCGGCCAGTTCCGGAGAGCTTCTGCCGTCATTCCGACAATTGCCGTTACCGACGGAAACGTTGTAATCAGAGAACATATCGTAATCCTTCATTGCTCCTCCAGAAATTCTCCTTTATTTCAGCTTAACTGCAGGCTGAAATAGCATCAAACTGCGGTAATTTTAGATTCTTTTCGAAAATTATTCATCAAAATACAAAAACATTTTGCATTTTTCCCGCTAAATATATAATATATGCACAAAATACATCTTTTATGTGTTTTTATCTCCTTATTGTTTAGTTGTTTTGTGCCTAGAGCTCTGCTCTAGGCTTTTTTATTTCCGACCTGCTTTTTAAAGAAATAAAAAAGCACTTCCGCATTAGAGTGCCCCCCGAAAGTTGAACAAAACTTCGGGGGTTATATTTATGAAGCTTACGTACGAAGATAAAGTCGAGATGTATCGACTTTGGAAAGAAGATCATTACAGTTCAATAAGACTTGCAACACTATTTAAATGCGACAGAACCTCAGTGACCTACATAGTAAAGCTAATTGATATTCATGGAATATCTGTAGTTCAGAAAAAGAAAAATAGGGAGTATTCAGCAGAATTTAAGGAAGAAGCAATCCGGAGAGTTTTGATACAACATGAAAGTATA
>NZ_JNKD01000045.1:0-23622 GCF_000701925.1 Ruminobacter sp. RM87
AGATTATTCGATAACCTTAGCAACAACACCAGCGCCTACAGTACGGCCACCTTCACGAATTGCGAAGCGTAAACCCTGTTCCATAGCGATTGGGTGAATTAAGGTAACGATCATCTTAACGTTATCACCAGGCATAACCATTTCTGCACCACCTTCTAATTCAATAGTACCGGTGATATCGGTAGTTCTGAAATAGAACTGTGGACGGTAACCCTTAACGAATGGAGTGTGACGACCACCTTCATCCTTGGTTAATACGTATACTTCTGATTCAAACTTGGTGTGTGGAGTGATTGAACCTGGCTTTGCAACTACCTGACCACGTTCAACTTCTTCTCTCTTGGTACCACGTAATAAGATACCTACGTTATCACCAGCACGACCTTCGTCGAGTAACTTACGGAACATTTCTACACCGGTACAGGTGGTCTTTGCAGTATCACGGATACCAACGATTTCAATTTCGTCGCCTACGTGAATGATACCACGTTCAACACGGCCGGTTACTACGGTACCACGACCTGAAATTGAGAATACGTCTTCGATTGGTAATAAGAATGGGTGATCGATATCACGTACTGGGTCAGGAATGTAGGTATCGAGAGTCTTAGCTAATTCGATAACCTTTTCTTCCCACTTAGCTTCACCGTTTAATGCACCTAATGCAGAACCACGGATGATTGGGGTGTCATCACCTGGGAAGTCGTATTCAGATAATAAATCACGTACTTCCATTTCAACTAAGTCTAATAATTCTTCATCGTCTACCATATCGCACTTGTTTAAGAATACTACGATATATGGTACACCTACCTGACGTGCTAACAGAATGTGTTCACGAGTCTGTGGCATAGGACCATCAGTTGCAGCTACTACGAGAATAGCACCATCCATCTGTGCAGCACCGGTGATCATGTTCTTTACATAGTCAGCGTGACCTGGGCAGTCTACGTGTGCATAGTGACGGTTTTCAGTTGAGTATTCAACGTGTGAAGTGTTAATGGTGATACCACGGCTCTTTTCTTCTGGAGCGTTATCGATCTGGTCGAATGCTCTTGCTTCACCACCGTAGGTCTTTGCTAATACAGTAGTGATAGCTGCAGTTAAAGTAGTCTTACCATGGTCTACGTGACCGATTGTACCTACGTTCACGTTAGTCTTTGTACGTTCAAACTTTTCCTTTGACATACCTAGTTCCTCTAATAAAGTGATCACTGTAGGCATGAAACGCCACAGTTTCAGACGATGTGAAAATTATTAAATAAACAAAACATGGAGCGGGCAGCGGGAATCGAACCCGCATCACAAGCTTGGAAGGCTTGGGTAAGAACCATTATACGATGCCCGCCCTAATCGTATACAAACCATGAATGGTGGAGGGGGAAGGATTCGAACCTTCGAAGACAGAGTCGGCAGATTTACAGTCTGCTCCCTTTGACCGCTCGGGAACCCCTCCAGTCAGGTTTTACAGGAAATAACCTTTAAAGTTACCCTGTGGGTGCGAATATTACATGAAAAGATTAACTCATGCAACACCTATTTGTTAATATTTTACATTTTTCTCAAATTTTTGGCTGTTACATCGTATTTACGCACAATATTTAATCAATATTTCCAAAAATCTGCTGTCATAAATATCTTTTACAACTTTTATTATTTTTACATTCTGTTTATTATAGAATACCTAGGTTTATTGAGTTGTTAATACCTTAGGTAACTGTCATGAATAAGTCAAAACATAATTATGAAACTCTGTATTCATCTCCTGAGTCAGAAGAAATAATATTAACCAAGAACATGCTGATAAATTGTTATGGCATCGAACCTGTTGCGGATGCCGTAATAGACAGTCTGCTACGAAAGAACAATTCCGCATTAACTGAACCTAATCCCAAAATCATAATAGGTATTTCTGGCAGTGTTTCCGTAGGTAAATCAACTTTTTCGGATTTACTGTTATTATCGCTTAACAGACGTTACCCGCAATTAAACAAGCAGGTAGTTTCAACAGACAATTTTATTTATCCGACAAGGATTCTTAAGGAAAGGAATCTTCTTTCGCAGAAAGGTTTTCCCGTCTCATATGACTATCCGAAACTTATCCAGTTTATTGAAGATTTCAAACACGGAAAAAACAATATTGCTTACCCGCTGTACTCACATAAACTTTACGATATATCTGACTCTCCTCAGTTTTTAACAGACTGTAACATACTAATGCTAGAGGGAATCAATGTTCTTTCAGACAGTTTCATCCCTGAGAATTCCCCTGTAACAGCCAACGTAAGAGATTTTCTCGACATTTCACTATTTATCGAAGCTTCAGAAAATGATTTGTTTTACTGGTACAAAAACCGATTTATGTCTTTAATTGAAGATGCAAAAACAAATCCCGAAGAGTCAGCTTTCAAAAAAATGATTCACATGACTCAGGATGAACTGAATAATCTCATGCACTCCTTATGGAAGAATATAAATTACAAAAATTTTATTCAGTACATCCAGCCATCCATGATTCATGCGGATCTCATTGTAAACAAAGCAAGAAACCATTCAGTTACCAGCATCATAAGAAAACTTCCTTAAACTTGTAAAGGACAAATACTTACAATCTGCCTTTTATGCCGGTATCCAGATTCTCGGGAAGACGGAGGCTTACATCACCAACCAAAATCTCCTTTTCTTCCCCGTTCTCTGTGCTGAGCAACAGTGCTCCTGATGAGGTTATTCCCATGTTGATGCCATATGTTAAATTCTTATCAGTTACGACAACAACTTCCCTTCCCCTGTAAACATCAAACTCGTTAAAAAGTCTTACAAACGAACTTAAACCATGTTTGCGGTATTCCTGCAGGTCTGCATCAATATACGAACAAAGTCTCAGTAAAAAAAGCGAACGCGAATCACTGTCATTTCCGGCAACCCCCACACAGTCCATATACCTATTGGCCGCCAAGGCATCAAGAGTGAACAAAAAGTCCCTGGTCGTGTTCAATCCTATACCTATCACCACACGTACAGAATCAGTACTACAGGTGGATTCAACCAGAATACCTCCGGCTTTTTTTCCATCTATATACACATCATTTGGCCACTTAAGACCTACGTTTTTCTGCCCCAACTCTCTTAAAGCATTAACTACGGAAACACCGGCAACGATACTCAACCCGCCAATCTCAGTGACATCATCGAAATTACATGCATAGCTGAACATTATCTGATCGCCGAATCTTGATATGAATTTACGTCCGCGTCTGCCTTTTCCACCGGTCTGATAACCGGAAACCACAACTGAACCTTCTGCGAAATTACTTTTTCCTATTAGATATGAATTCGTAGATTCTATGGAATCAAAATATTCAAGATTAGGTCTTTTTTGTAAAATGGTTTTGTTGTAAAACAAGGGAATATACTGCAATTGATACCCCCTACCTACAACCTTATTAAAACGGAGACCGTTTTCTGTAAGATTTTTAATGTGGTTCATTACTGATGTTCTGGTTTTCCCTATCGCATCACCAATTTCCACACCGCTGTGAAATTTTCTGTCTGACAGGATTTTTAAAATTTTGTATTCGTCAGACGTAAACATAGTAGCACCAAAGCTTCCTATAAAACGCATTCACCGTTTCTCCCAAAAATTCTCACTTCAGGAACAAGCTTAATGCCGAATTTTTTATGTACTTCAGATCTAACGAATCTTGCAACATTGACCACTTCATCCGGAGTCGCCTCACCATGATTTACAACAATAAGCGACTGCTTATCGTACGTTCCTGCATTGCCTAGTCTCAATCCCTTGCAGCCGGCTTTTTCAATCAGCCATCCAGCTGCAAGTTTTACATTATCATCACCTTCAGTAAAATACCCGGGAACAGTATCATACTCAGCCTTGAGTTCTTCATAAGTGCTAATGTTCACAGTCGGATTTTTAAAGAAGCTTCCGGCATTACCTATTACTTTAGGATCCGGAAGTTTTGATTTACGGACATTAACCACATGTTCATAAATCTGCTCAGCCGTTGTCCCCTGCAGTTCTGCCAGTGAGGCATAATTCAAATTAGGTTTCCATTCTTTTGGAATCTTTAATTCCACAGCCGTAATAATATATCTTCCGATATTTTCCTTTTTTTTAAAAATACTGGTTCTATAGCCGAATTCGCAATCTGAAGCCTTAATCCTGGCAAGCTTATTGTTATTTAAGTCCAGTACTTCAACATAACGGCAGAAATCTGAAAATGACGCACCGTATGCGCCAATGTTCTGAACAGGGGCAGCACCGGCAGTGCCTGGAATAAAAGCAAGATTTTCCAATCCGTAAATCCCGCGCTTAATACAGGTTCGGATAACATTATCAAACCTTTCACCCGCCTGAATCTTCACGAAATGATAGTTGGCATCTTCACTGAATTCGTAACCGAGCAATCTGTTTATCAGAACAACTCCGTTAAAATCATCGGTAAAAAGGACATCGGATCCCTCACCCAGCACAATAAATGGCAATCCGGATTCCTTAATTTTTTTAAAAGCCATGTCAAACATGACAAAATCATTGATAACGAATCCGTATGTCGCTTCCACATCCAAACCAAAGGTATTATAGGCTTTCAAATTAAAAGACATATCATAAACTCCTTATATTACAAATGATGAAGCGACCTATACAGCCTATTCAGGAATCCGTTCTATGCATCCGCCGAGGGCACGGAACTTTTCTTCTATTTTTTCGTATCCGCGATCCATATGGTAAATTCTGTCTACAATGGTGGTTCCCTTGGCTATAAATCCAGCAATAACCAATGACGCACTGGCACGAAGATCTGTAGCCATTACCTGAGCTCCGCTAAGTCCGTTACAGTCGCGGCAGATTGCACTGTTTCCCTGGAGTTCAATATTAGCTCCCATACGATTAAGCTCTGGAACATGCATAAATCTGTTTTCAAAAATCGTTTCCGTCACTACACCGGTCCCCTTGGCAATAGCATTCAGCAATGTGAACTGAGCCTGCATATCCGTAGGAAACGCAGGATACGGAGCTGTAGTAATATTCACAGGCCTAAGCTCTCTGTTTCTCATATCAAGCTTGATATAGTCATCACCACACTCAACCAATGCACCGGCTTCTTCTAGTTTTGAAATAACCGCCGTCATGTTCTTTGGATCGGTCTTGTGGCATGTTATGCAGCCTCCACTCACAGCAGCAGCCACAAGAAAAGTACCAGTTTCAATTCTGTCAGGCTGAACTGTATATTCACCGCCATGCAATTTATCCACGCCTCTTACAGTGATATCATTAGTTCCTTCCCCACTGATATCAGCGCCTAGAGTTTTAAGGAAATTAACAAGATCAACAACTTCAGGCTCTCTTGCGGCATTCTGCAATCTGGTTTCACCATAAGCCAGTGTTGCAGCCGACACAAGGTTTTCCGTACCGGTTACAGATACCATATCCATGTAAATGTGAGTGCCTACAAGCCTGTTATTTACGCGAGCCTTGATATAACCTGATTCGATTTCAACATTTGCGCCCATCTGTTCAAGACCATGAATATGGAGGTTAACAGGTCTTGCCCCAATGGCACAGCCACCGGGAAGTGACACATCTGCAGTACCAGTTTTAGCAGCAAGAGGTCCCAAAGTTAAAATTGAAGCACGCATGGTTTTAACAAGTTCATACGGAGCCTGTGAATTTGTTACGGTACCGGTTATCTCATAACTGCTTTCATCAAGCTGTTTTACTGTCTTTCCGGAAATTTCCAGTAATTTAAAAGAGGTCTTAACATCCCTTAAGTTAGGAACATTGTGTAAAACAACCGGCTCATCAGTAAGAATTGTGGCAAGAATAATAGGTAAAGCCGCATTCTTAGCCCCTGAAATAACGACATCTCCGATAAGAGCCTTTCCACCTTCAATCTTAAATTTATGCATAATCAGTGACCATTACAAGGTATCAACAATCAAATAACAAACCGTCAAAATTTTACAAATGTTTAGTACAAAACTCAACAATAAACGTTGTTCGTAACAACTTGTTTATTACAAATTAATACGATCCTATGATTTTGAATGGACCGACTTATTTTTTTAAACATGCTGGTTCTACCATACTTGAACAACTTTCAATATCACTTTATTCTTTAATTTCTAAATGTAATTCCAATTTTCACAAACTGAAATGATATTTCTCATTTAATGTATGACATAATGATTAGCATTTTAATCTTGTGTTGGGGAAGAGCATATATGAATATACTGAATAAGATTCAGCAGGAAAAAAACAACCACAGAATTATTTCAGGCATGATGCGACTGACAGGTAAAGGACATGATGAAGCCATGAACTTTTTGGATCATGCCTATGGCAAAGGAGTCATCTGGTTCGATCATGCCGATATTTACGGCAATGGAGATTGCGAACGTACTTTTGGAACATGGCTTAAATCACGCAATATTCAGAGAAATAATCTCATCATTCAATCTAAATGCGGTATAAGACCAGGAGTATGCTATGACAACTCTCAATCATACATTCTGAAGTCTGTTGACGATATTCTGAGCCGTCTCGGATGTGACTATCTTGATGTTTTTCTTATTCACCGCCCGGATGCTCTGTGGGAACCGGAAGAAATATCCTCAGCTTTTGACAAACTCTACGACAGCGGCAAAGTCCGAACTTTCGGGGTTTCAAATTTCAATCCTGTTCAGATTGAATACCTCCAGAAACATACATCACACAAGATATCATTTAACCAGATGCAGCTGAGTCTTGCTTTTGCCCCGATGATTTCAGAAGGACTGGAAACAAACACATATTCACAGAACGGGCTTAGCAGAGCTATGGGAATACTTGATTACTGCAGACTTCATAACATTACAATACAGACCTGGAGTCCGTTACAGTTTGGAACTTTTAACGGTTCCTTCATAGACAATCCGAACTACGGGCAGCTTAATACAAAGCTTTGGGAAATAGCACAACGCAACAACGTATCCAAAACCGCCATAGCCGCCGCATGGAATCTCAGAATAGATAAGAATGTTCAGGTCATTTCAGGAACCACAAACCCGGAACATCTGGATGATTTTCTACAGGCTCCCAATATTACACTCACCAGAGAAGAATGGTACAGCCTCTATACTGCGGCAGGATACTCGCTCCCTTGATATCTGCTGTTTCTAAAAAATAAGACCATGGTTAATCCCATGGTCTCACTGCGATAAACAATTCAAATCTTCATCAATCTGTTTCAACAGAAAACAAATCATTAAGCTTGAACAGTTTTATAAGGTTTATTGCCTCCTTCGGCGGTTTAATAATTCTCAGTCTGTTTTCATGTTCCTTGGCCCATAGAACCAAAAATGAAATGCCAGCAGAATCAATCTTATCAACAGAGCTAAGATCGGCCACACTGTCTGAAAACAGTGTTTTCCTGTCTTTCCATAGTTTTTCAACACTGTTGAAATCTAGTGAACCCTCTATTTTCATTTATTTTTCCTACTTACTTGCAGTTGCTGCAACGTGTTCATTAAGCTGCTTACTTACCGCATCAATACCTTTATCCCTGATGAGGCCGCTTAATTCAGACTGCTTGGCGCTTAACAGACTTATGCCTTCAGCAACCATATCATAAATCTTCCACTGACCTGTCTTCTTGTTCTTACGTAATTTGAAAATCACTTCCAAATCAGGAGCCCCTTCTTCTTTTACAAAAACTTTTACAGATATAAAACCATCATTGTCATCAATCTTGTTAGGTTTCTGAACCTCCACAGTCTGAGTGGTATACTTTTTTAACGCGTCAGCATATGTTGCAATAATATAATCAGTAAAAGCCTCAACAAATCTGGCACGCTGTTCCTCATTGGTCTGCTTTAAATTCTGATTAATAACCTTAAGAGATGCATATTTATTATCAATGTACGGAAGAAGTTCGGTTCTGATAATACCTCTTGATACATTGCTGTCATTGAGCTTGTCTTTGTTGGCCTTGATGGATGCAAACGTATTGTCCGCAAGTGCTTTTATTAACTTATACGGATCACTTGAATCCACCGGCTCTGACGCAAATGAATTTAAAGAAAAACATACAAATATGACAGCCAGTGCGGCCTTAAAAAATCTTTTCAGCATTTAATTCCCTCTTTATGCGAGGCATCTCATACAAAGCATGCCAGCGATTTATAATTTATGTAGATCTTTTCCGATCACATTCTTTTAGATTAAAAAAAACTCAGATAATTCAAAAATTTCTTTTTTTAAATAATTAACTGCTCAGAAACCAAAGTAACCAAGCAGTCAGATATTCAAACAGGCACCTAAATTCTACTGTTCGTTTGACGCTTCAGCAGCCTGGGCTACTCCACCTGACTCAGATGATGAACTGTCAGACTTATTGACGGAATAAAGGAATTTACCAATCAGATCCTCAAGAACAATGGCTGAACCAGTATCATTGATTCTGTCTCCATCCTGCAGGTAAGTAGTTCCCATATCTTCATCATAGAATCCCGGAGTTATACCTATATACTGCTCACCTATCAGCCCCGCTGTAAGAATGGAAGCCTTACTCTCGCTTGAAAGGGTATTGTATTTCTGCTGTATTTCCATTTCCACGACGGGAACAAGTTTTTCAGGATCGACATGAATTTCTGAAACTCTGCCTATAACCACACCGCCAATCTTCACGGGGGCTCGTAATTTTAATGAGCCGACATTGTCAAAATAACCGTATACCCTGTAAGAATCGTCTTTGAAATCAAAGGACAGACCGGCAACCTTGAGTGCCAGCATAACACCACAAAATATAGCAGCTACTATAAAGCATCCTACTGCAAATTCAATTTTACTAAATTTCACTTTCTATTCCTTAAAACATTACGGCAGTTAATACAAAGTCAAGACCTAAAACAGCCAATGACGACTGAACCACAGTATTTGTGGTGGCCTTGCTTATACCCACTGAAGTAGGAACCAAATCGTAACCGTTAAACAGGGAAATCCAAATTACGGTCACTGCAAAAACAATACTTTTCACGGCACACATCATCAGATCGTTCCAGAAATCAATGGAACTCTGCATACCGCTCCAGAATATACCGTCATCAACACCCAGCCAGTCTACACCTACAAGCTTTCCGCCATATATACCTACCAGGGTGAAAATCACTGTAAGCAGAGGGAGCGAAATTACCCCTGCCCAGAAACGAGGTGCAATGACTCGTCTCAAAGGATCCACTGCCATCATTTCCATGGAGGACAGCTGTTCTGTCGCCTTTTTCAAACCGATTTCTGCCGTTAGAGCCGAGCCGGCTCGACCTGCAAACAGTAATGCAGCCACTACAGGTCCCAGTTCTCTGATAATTGAAAGTGCAACCATCTGTCCCAGTGCACCTTCAGCCATAAAATCCACAAGAACATGGAATCCCTGCAATCCCAGAACCATTCCGATAAACAGTCCTGAAACAACTATGATACTGATGGACTGGACACCTTCGATATAAATCTGTCGGATAAGCTGAGGGAAATTCTTACGGAACTGAGGTTTACCTACCAAAGAGTAGAACAGCATTATGGTAGCCCTACCTATGGCAGAAATCCTTCGCTGCCCCCAGTTTCCCAATTTTAAAATCAGATTCAATAGAAACATTACAAATCCTCTAGATAATCAACTTCTGTAGGATAGTTAAACGGAACGGGCCCATCATACTCGCCGTTTATAAACTGCTTTACACGAGGATCCTTTGACTTTTTAAGTTCTTCAGGAGTACCTCCGGCAACAACCTTGGTACCGGCCAGAATATATGCATAATCAGCAATTGTCAGGATTTCTGATACATCATGGGTAACTACTATAGAGGTCAGTCCTAAAGTTCTGTTCAGTGTCTGGATAAGTCTCAACAGGACAGCCATAGTGATCGGATCCTGTCCGGTAAAGGGCTCATCATACATTATAAGCTCCGGATCAAGTGCTATGGAGCGGGCAAGAGCGGCTCTTCTTGCCATACCACCGGACAATTCATGAGGCATCAGATTACTGGCCCCGCGCAATCCGACTGCTTCCAGCTTCATAAGAACCATGTCTCTTATTATTTCTTCAGGAAGTTTCGTATGCTCCCGTATAGGATATGCAACATTGTCATAAACATTAAGATCTGTAAAGAGAGCACCGCTCTGGAAAAGCATGCTCATTCTTTTACGAAGCTTATAGAGGTCTGATCGGTTAAGCTTATGAACGTCTATACCGTCAAACATTATGGAACCTTTATCCGGGGTTATCTGCCCCCCGATAAGTCTAAGCATAGTCGTTTTACCGGTACCGCTCGGTCCCATAAACGCAGTTATTTTTCCTTTTGGGATTTTAAGATTTACATTTTCATAAATAGTTCTCTGACCGTATGAAAACGACATATCTTTTATTTCTACTAGATTATTCATATATTTCCAGTATTACTTTTGAAAAAACAGGTTGAGGGAGGCTGGCAAATCTTTACTTTTTCAAATTTCCTATTCCCGTAAACACATTCATAAATTAATGCGACCTGCACATCTGTTTACTTTACTGTAGATTCTGTTTATTAGTCAAAATTTTTATCAAATAGTTGCATGATTATTTGTGACTGTCTGAATTTGCAAAAAATATCTCCAAATGTTTTGTCCTTTTGTTGCTGACGATAAAACTATCTTACATAAGACATGCAGACACCGGCCCTAGAAACAGTACTGTTTCCTGTATAAATCAATGTTTTATCCCCTATCTGTCATAAAACAGTAAAAAAAATGTACAAACATCCTTATATTAGAATAAAATTTTGAAAAAGTCGGCTAATCCGCACGTTCTCCAATCTCCAGAACATATAAACACATCATCACTATATTCAGAACGCTGCTTAATATTGTAAATCATGGGGCTAATGTATGAGTAATGAATACAACTCAACGATGAGCGAAAATCAGATCAGAAAACCAAGAGTTGAAATTTCTGCAGACATAAATGAAACTCTTAATTATGTTTCATTTCACAATAACGAAAATTTTTTCAACACCATTATTGTTACCACTGATACGCATCTTATGTCACCATCTCTGGAAATCAGTTTTGATTCCGGAATTTCTGAAACGTTTACTGAACATATTACTGAAATAGATGCAGGGGACAGCTATATTCTGGAAAATCCCAAGGTTGTTTTCAAACCGCTTGTACTCGCCTCATATACCGACAGTTTCAAAGACGTGATATCTATTGTACTGAAAGATCAGAGCGGACACGAACTTGCAAAATATTCCAGAAATATTGAAATACAGGCTCGTGATTTCTGGAACAACAGCAAATACGAAATGCTTGCATCGTTTGTTACCCCAAATTCTCCCGCGTTAACAGGTCTGCTAACAAGTGCGAATAAAAAGCTTAAGGAAATCAATCCTGATTTATCTTTCGATGCTTATCAGAGCAACAATATCAATTATATCAATCAGCAGTTTTCAGCTATCTATCAGGCTGTTCAGGAACAGCAGATAAGATATCAGGTTGCTCCCGCATCATCCCACATAAAAAACGGCCAGAGAATACGAAGCTGCGAAAGTATTCTTCAGGAAAAAGCCGGTAACTGTCTGGATTTAAGCTGTCTGCTTGCCTCCATGCTGGAAAATGTAGGTCTTCATCCTCTGCTTATACTGTTTAAAGATCACGCTTATGTAGGCGTGTGGACCAACGGAGAGCCATATCCAAGTACTTCGATTGAGGATCGTGAAACAATCCTCAAGCACTCGGCAGACAAAATTCACGACATCATTCTTGCTGAGAGCACCTGTCTCAACGGAACCTCAACATTTGATGAAGCGGTCTCCGCTGCAGACAAGACCTTAAAAATTAAAGATTTTTACATGGCTCTTGATATATTCCGCTGCAGATTAAACGGAATCAAACCTCTGCCTCAGCAGGTAAAAAAAGAGAATGGTTCCATTGAACTTATTCAAGACAGCACGTTTGAATCAGTTATCAGACCTCAGAATCTTGATCCTTTGGAAATACGCATCAGTGAAAACAACCGTGATAAACTAACCCATCTGCAGATTTGGAAAAACAAACTGCTGGATCTGAGTCTGCGTAACAGGCTTTTAAATCTGCGTTTTGAAAAAGGTGCATGTCAGATCCTTATCAGTTCTCTGGCTGACTTCGAGGACAGAATATTCTGTAATGAGAAATTCACCTTAAATACCCTGTCCGAATCAATGATTAAAGAGTACGAACAGAATAACCGTACACTGACTGACACATTGAGTCAGCTGGTCAAAGAAGATGAGAAGAGCGGAAATCTGCACATTCCTGTCTCTGACGAAATTACTCTGAACAAAGAACTGCAGAAACTTTACAGGGAATCCCAGACATCAATGGAGGAGAACGGGGCCAATTCGTTCTTTTTAACCATGGGACTGCTAAAGTGGTACGAATCTGATACTTCGTCATCACCTAAATACGCTCCTATCCTGATGATTCCTGTGGATATAAGCAGAAAAAACAGCCGTTCTCCATTTGAACTTACCGGCAGAGAGGAAGAAACCATCATCAATCATACCTTGCTGGAAATGCTCAGGCAGACTTTCGAAATTGAAATTCCTTCACTGGATCCTCTTCCAAAGGATGATAACGGAGTGGATGTTAAAAAGATTCTGGCGATTTTCAGAAAAGCCATTATGCAGATGCACAGATGGGATATAGAAGAAAGAGCAGGCATCGGTAACTTTTCTTTCAGAAAATTCGTTATGTGGCAGGATCTGGTTGCAAACGAAGAATTTTTCAAAAAGAACGACCTGTTCAACGCTCTGTGCAATGGTACCGTTGCCGGGGAAAAATTCACCGCCCCTAAAGATATTGAAAAACCGATCGACGAACGCTTCTCGTTTGGTCAGCTGTGCCAGCCAATAATGGCTGACACAAGCCAGCTTGACGCCTTATGGCAGGCCTCCTCAGGTCGAAGTTTTGTGTTACAGGGACCTCCTGGAACAGGTAAATCACAAACTATTACCAACATAATAGCCGATGCTCTGGCAAAGAAGAAAAAAGTTCTGTTTGTTGCTGAAAAAATGGCAGCATTAAGTGTTGTTTACCGACGTTTATCAAAGCTCGGACTGGCTCCGTACTGTCTGGAACTGCATTCCAATACTCAGAGAAAAAGCGTGGTTCTTAACAGACTGAGCGAAGGTCTTCCTCAGATGCCTAAGGAAAATCTGAACGATTTTTCCCTGCTTTGCAAAACACTTAACAATCAGAGAAATGAAATACAGAATGAGATATCATCACTTCACGAAAAAAAGTGTGCGAACCTGAGCGTCTATGATGCCATGTGCATTTCCGCCAAGGCTCAGGATGTATCTCCTCTGAACATAGGCGAGGAATTTCTCAGAAACACTACGGCAGAAAATGTTCAGCAGGTCAATATGTCTCTCAGAGAACTGGCTCTTCTGAGTCAGAGCGGTGACAATTTTGCAGAAAATCCTCTGCACCTGTCCCGTCTTTCCGTAATCCCAGAATCTGAACTTAACCTTTCTGCTGATAAATTCAAACAGGATGAAACAAAAGCCCTTTCTTCTTTGGAAGCTTCTGAAAATATACTTGGTATCCGACACGACGGCATGGATGTTTTCCGACAGGTATCAGTTATAGAACAAATCAGTCATTTGCTTTGTACTCCTGATATCAGCAGAGAAATTCTAACTTCTGAATCTGTAAGTGAAATATCCTCTCAGGTTTCAGAAACGGTTAAATGTTTAAAAAAGCAGAAACAGCTGGCTTCCGATCTCGGTAAAAATGCGAGGGATGTTCTGTCCGTAGATATTCACAGTCTCCTCAAAGAGTGGGAACTTGATGAACAGAAATTCTTCATTTCAAGATTTTTCTCTCACAAAAACAGTATATCCACACTGCAGAAAACACTCGGAGCTGATGTAAAGGTTACATCAGATAATTTCAAGGAACTGGCGGAAAAAGCTGAGGAATTCAGTCAGCTTGAAAAAAGCATAGGTACACAGGTGACTTCTCTTAACAACGCCTGCCCTAAACTCGCCAAAATGTTCAGCACCGCTCCTGAAAAAGCAGAAACATGTACGGAAAATACCATAAAAGTAACTGAAGGCCTGAAACAGCTTGAAAATGAACTTAACGGATGCCGGATAACTGACAATATAAATACTTATCTGAAAAAATCGGAAAACAGTATTGAATATTTAAATCTCCAGCTTTCAGAAATCCTTACATCCTTAACAGCATTTACAGAAAACCTGCATAATGTTTTCGATTATTTCAAGGTATCAGCCCATGATTATCCTGTTGAAACTGAAAATATCGGCAGATGTGCTCTTGCAATGATTGAAAATAAAGCAAACCTCAGAGAATGGATTGATCTGAACATTCGTCTTGAAAAAATAGCCGATAACGGATTTACTCAGCTATCCGAAGATATACGACATGGCAGAATAAAGTCAACCGTGGGTGACCATTATGCTGATCTGGTACTTGCAAAAACAATATGCAACTACTACCTGAACCACGATTCTACTTTGGCTGGATTCAAAGGAATTCTGTTCTCAGACAAGATGACTCAGCTTAATGAAAACACCTCTAAATTCAGAGAAGGCTGTAAGAACTCGCTTCTGACAGCAATGGAACACTATAGAAAAAATGCAGATAATAATGAAAATTTATCGGAAGAGAAAACCTTCCTTAACAGAGCCATTAAAAATCACGGTCGCAAACTCAGTATTCGTTCCATTTTTGACAATATAAATAATCTCCTTCCTGAAATGTGTCCATGCATGCTGATGAGTCCTTTATCAGTTGCCCAGTACCTTTCACCTGAAAAATATCAGTTTGACCTCATTATTTTTGATGAAGCCTCACAGCTCCCTACATCAGAGGCTGTAGGAGCCATTGCCAGAGGCAGACAGCTGATTGTTGTAGGAGATCCTAAACAGATGCCTCCGACAGATTTCTTCTCGGCAAAACAGACAGACATACCTGATGAACTTGAAGATCTGGAAAGCGTTCTTGATGACTGCATGGCTCTTGGTATGCCTGTTACGACACTTAACTGGCACTACCGCAGCTCTCATGAAAGCTTAATAGCGTTCAGCAACATCATGTATTATGAAAACAAGCTGTGCACATTCCCTTCACCTGATGATCAGATGTCAAAAATCACCTATGTTGAAGTTAACGGTTTATACGATCGCGGAGGGTCCGGCAGAAACAAGGAAGAAAGCAAAAAAACCATTGAATATCTGGCCAATTTCCTCAGTGATGATAAGAATCTCAACACCTCTATCGGTCTGCTTACCTTTAACAGCAGGCAGCAGGCTCAGCTTGAAGATGATCTGGAAAAACTCTACAGAGAAAAGCCGGAGCTTGAAAACAGGGCTCTCCAGCTGCCTGAACCAATTTTTATTAAAAATCTGGAAAACGTTCAGGGTGATGAAAGAGACATCATTGTATTTTCCATAGGTTTCGGTAAAGACAGCAGTGGAAGAATTACCATGAATTTCGGTCCGCTTAACAGAGCTGGCGGAGAAAGACGACTTAACGTAGCCATCACCAGAGCCAAGAAGGAGATGGTGGTATTCTCCTCTCTGGATCCTGATTTAATGCACCTTACAAATCTTTCTTCTGAAGGAGTAAGAGGACTTAAATCATTCCTTACCTATGCAAAAAAAGGATACAAGTATCTTCCTAATCAACAGAATATGCATGCATGTAAGAATGACAGACTGATTGAAGTTCTCGCTTCCCGACTTAAAGAACACGGATATGACAGCACCACCAGTCTGGGTACCTCAAACTTCAAAATTGATCTTGCAATCAAAGATCCTTCAGACAGCAACAGATATATTGCATGCATTATGAGTGACGGCTATGGCTTCTCTTCTGAATACGCCATTGCCGATAAGTGTTGCGGACAGCCATCCGTACTGAAAGGTCTGGGATGGAAAGTCATTCGCATATGGAGTTGCGAATGGTATAAAAACCCAGATGTCGTTTTGGAAAAAATATTGAACGACCTTAAGGATATAACCGGAAACAAAACTGTCTAATATTCAAATTAATTAACTGAGTATCATGCAATACTCAGTTAATTTCCAATCTTTTTACAGTTTTTGGTAAAATGGTGCAATGAGGATATTCAGTTCAGTATTCTCAAAATGTTTCGTTTACGGAAAGGAGATACCAATCCTTTCTCCTGCGGTTTGATAAGGGAAGTTTACAATGTCACTTACAAGCTTAACTCCATACGGCACTGTATCTGAATCATTATTGGAGCGAATCAGAAATATTAAAATTTTACTCAGTGATGTTGACGGTGTGTTATCTGACGGAAAAATATATATTTCAAATTCCGGTGAAGAAATAAAAAATTTCAACACCAAAGATGGTTTCGGTATTGTTGCCATACAGAAGCTTGGCGTCGGTTTCGGTGTGATTACAGGGCGCGAATCTGAAATTGTAAACATCAGAATGAAGTCACTTAAGGCAAGATACGTTTATCAGGGAATCACTGATAAAGTAGCAGCCCTGATGCAGATAATTAACGAATCTGGGGTATCAGCCGATGAAATTGCATACATAGGTGATGATGTGATAGACATAACCGTATTTAACCACTGTGGCATGTCATTCTGTCCAAGAGACGCTCATCCGATTGTTAAATCTGTTTCAGACTACATCTGTCATCTGGATGGTGGTAACGGAGCAGTAAGAGAGGTATGCGATCTTATATTAACGGCACGTGGCAGACTTGACAGTGTAGGAGCAAGTATTTGATATGTTACAGCGCCTGTTGAGGATTTTACCTCTTTTCATACTGCTCATCTGTTCATACTACTTTTATAACTGGGTAAGTGTTCAGGAACAGACAGAGAGAGATAAATTACTGGAAACACAGCCCGTATTCTTTGCCCGCCATGTTTCCACCAGCCAGTACAATTCCGATGGTATGCTTTACGGAAAAATTCAGGCAGAGGAAGCTGAATACTTTCAGGGACTGGATCAGACTAATTTTACCAGTCCTACAATAATCTACTCTCCTGCCCTTGATAAAAAAAACAAGGATCTGGGTAAACTGAGAACAAACAATGACAGTTTCTGGAAAATTGAAGCGGAAACAGGATCAATGACAGGATCAGCAGATACCATATTTCTCAGAGGAAACGTGGTTGCCAGTACCACTGGAACAGAAAGCATCATCAGGGAAATACGAACTTCATACCTGGAAATTGATCTTGGTACAGATGAGGTAAGAACACCTGAGCAGGTGGACATTATCGGAAACCAGTTTACTAATCACGGTAAAAAATTTAAAGGCCAGTTAGCCTCAAAATACTTTGAATTATCAGAGGATTGCCATGCAACATATAGCGGATTTACTCAAAATAAATAAATTCACCTTTGCCTGTCTGTCTTTCTGTATTGCAGGTATTATTAATATAGCCGAAGCAAAACAGAATGATTTCAAGGAAACCATTAGCATCGATTCAGGCAGACAGATAGCTGATCTGGGCTCAAACAAAATAACTTTTATGGATGATGTTGAAATTAAACAGGGGACTATCCGCATCACTGCAGATAAAGTTGAAATCATACGTAATGAAAAAGGCCAGATAAAGAGTGCTACCGCTTTTGGTAAACCTGCCGTCTTTTCACAAATTCTGGATAACGGCAAGCCTGTCACTGCTAAAAGTACTACAATTGCCTACTATCCTGAAAGACAAACAGTTGAACTTAAACAGAAAGCATCAATAGAACAGGGATCATCCAAAATTACCAGCGATACCATTACATACAATATCGCTAAAGAAAGAATAGAAGCTTCATCAGATGATTCATCCGGTAAAAAGGGAAATCGTGTGACCACTGTATTCATTCCTGAAGAATTAAAAGCTCAGATAGATGAAAACAAAGCAGAAAAAAAGTAATAAAGAGTAATTTAAATGAGTACACTAAGAGCAGAACATCTCTTCAAGCAATTTAAGTCTAGGGTTGTAGTTAATGACGTTTCCCTCAGTATAAAGAACGGGGAAATCGTCGGTCTTTTAGGTCCAAACGGAGCCGGAAAAACCACATCATTCTACATGATTGTCGGAATTATCAAAGCTGATAACGGTCATGTATTTATTGACGATCAGGAAATTACTCACAAACCGATGGATCAGCGAGCAAGTTACGGTCTGGGTTATCTTCCTCAGGAAGCATCCATATGGCGTCGTCTGACAGTTCGTGAAAATCTGATGGGTGCACTGGAACTTAACAAAAAAATCCGTACCAAAAACGACAGATACGCAAGAATGGAACATCTGCTTCAGGAATTCAGAATAGAGCACATTGCCAACAATACAGGCATGAGCCTTTCCGGTGGTGAACGCAGACGAGTGGAAATCGCCAGAGCCCTGGCCTCGGATCCTCAGTTCATTTTACTGGACGAACCTTTCGCAGGTGTTGACCCCATCAGTGTAGGTGAAATTAAGGGGATCATTGAACAGTTGCGCGGTCGTGGAATCGGTGTTCTTATCACAGACCACAATGTTCGTGAAACTTTGGACGTATGTGAACGAGCCTATATTGTAAATCAGGGAAATATGATTGCCTACGGTAAACCTGAAGAAATTCTTAACAACGAACTTGTTAAAAAAGTTTATCTGGGTAATGACTTTTCAATATAGGTCGATTCTTTAATATCAAATCCATGAAAACAGCCTGTTCCGGCTGTTTTGCATTTTTACATAGTCTTTCTCTGACTTGATGGAGGGATATTAAGAGATTCCCTATACTTGGCAACTGTTCTTCGAGCTACCTGTATTCCATCTTCCTCAAGAATTTTTGACAGCTGACTGTCAGATAAAGGTTTTTTCTGATTTTCCTCACTGATAAGCTTTTTAATCTTGGCTCTTATTGCTGTTGAGGAAATTTCATCACACCTGTCAGTGGAGTTTACGTGACTGCTGAAAAAGTACTTGAGCTCAAATGTTCCTCTGGGAGTGTGTATGTATTTTTCAGTTGTAACTCTGGATATGGTGGATTCATGAAGATTGGTTTCGACAGCTATATCATTAAGAACCAGAGGTTTCATAAACTGTTCACCGCGCTCAAAGAAATCCTGCTGATGCAAGACAATACACGAAGCCACCCTGTACAGAGTCTCATTTCTCTTGTTGACACTCTGTATGAAAGAATGAGCTTCCTGCATGTGATTTCGGATATACTGACTTTCCTTGGGGTTTTTCACATTACTGCACAACTGACAGTATGTTTCGTTCAACCTGATCTTCGGAATTGAATTAGGATTCAGTTCTGCTATCCAAACTCCATCCTTCTTGTGAACGGACACATCAGGAATAACATACTCACTCTTTTCCTGCGGAATACAGTTACCTGGTCTTGGCTCAAGTTTTGTGATAATCTCTATTGCCTCTTTGAGAAGATAACTGTTCTTTTCCTTGATTTCCAGATTCTTGGCCAGCGTACGGAAATCTTTTCTACCCAGCAGTTCAAGATAATCACTTACTATTTTTCTGGCAAGAACGACATTATCATCATCACCGAACTGATTAAGCTGTATAAGCAGAGATTCCTGAAGATTGCGGGAAGCTATTCCCACCGGATCAAAATGCTGAACAATACAGAGCACTCTTTCTGCATCATCAATTGTGACCTCAGGAAATTCAGGCTTTACAGCCAAAAGAATATCATCAAGACTTTCAGTAAGGTATCCTGACTCATTGATTCCGTCAATAATAGCCTCAGCAATCAGATGATCCATATCATTCATCGGCGTTAGATTGAGCTGCCAGTTCAGATGTTCTGCCAAACCATAGGCTGTTGCCCCCTGAAAGTCTTCCAAATCATCACTGTCAGTATTACGCGTCCTTCCAGAGGAAACACCGGCGTTATATGACTCCTGCCAAAAATCTACGTCACTCTGGCTGTTATCCGATACTGAATCAGAATCATCACGGGCAATGGAAGAATCACTGCTGTCATCCCCTTTTAAAGGAGAATACTCATTGTCCCGGCTTCCTTCAGCATAGGGAGCATTATCCAGTGAAACTGTTGGATCGTTATTGAACGGGGTAATATCATCATTACTGTTTTCCAGTCTATATTCCTGTTCCCTAATTTCATCCAGTGAGGCAATATTGCTGTTATCATTGTCACTTTCATCCATTTCAAGAAAAGGATTCTTATCCAAATTTTCCTGAATCTCATGCTGAAGCTCAATGGTTGACAGCTGCAATAATCTTATTGCCTGCTGCAACTGTGGAGTCATTGTCAGAGTCTGAACATTGACTTGATTTAAATTTAATCCGGCTTTCATAAAACACCTGATACAAGCTTTACAAATCCATGGCTTCCACGGTTTAATAACTACAACTTAATTATTTCATTTCTGTTTTCTGCTTGACAGAAAAAACCAGCATGCAACATTTACATCAAATTGGATTTAGTTTTGATTATCTTTTGGGAAAGGCTGGAAATATTATAATTATTGCTTATGTACAAAATATGCATTTTATGCATGATCCATACCTTATTGTCCCTGTTTTGATTTTATAGTTTTTATTCTCATGAGGCAAATAACTTTTCTTAAATTTAATATTTTTAAAAATCTTTGCAATACTTCCAGCTCTATCTTTAAATTCATCAATTTACAGATATGTACAGAAAAAAATTACCTGATAAAAAGTCTCACGACATAATAGTCTGCGGCAAAATGCAGCTTTTCAGAAAAAAGACAATAAATAGATACAATGCAAAAACCATCTAACTGTTGATAATTTACACAATTTCCAAAGGGATTAGTTTATTTTTTCTACAAACTTTATTCAAAAGATAGTTTCTAGTCACTTTTCCATAATTTATTGCTAGCTTATATTAAAAATCGAATATAGAATGAAATTAAGTAGAGAGAAGAAAAAACTTGTTTTTACTTAATCTGGCCACCTGACATAACACACAGAAGAGAGATAGGCTGTGGCTTAGATGTCATTCCATTGTGGCTCGTATTCTTTATGTAATCTATCCTATTATTAAGGAGTGTGCCTATGCAGATTACTATCGTTGGTCATCACGTTGAAGTAACCGATGCTCTTCGTGATTATGTTAATAGCAAGATGGATCACCTTAAGAGACTCGAAGACTACGTTAAGTCAATTCATGTTACCCTTAGTATCGAAAATCAGCAGCTTCACAAGGCTGCAGCTAAGGTTACTGTAACCGGCAACGATCTCTTTGCAGAATCAATTGAAGAAACCATGTATGCTTCTATTGATGCCTTAGCTGACAAACTTGAACGTCAGTTGGTTAAGTATAAAGAAAAACTTACCCAATAATTTAAGATGTCTCATTTTTTGAGTGAATTACTAGAAAAGGACAGTGTGTTAAGCCCTGTCCTTTGTTATAGTAAGAAAAAAACATTTGAAGTTATTTCCACCGCAGCCAGTAAAAAGGTTGGGATCCCGACTATCAATCTATTGAAACTTCTTAATGATCGCGAAGATTTAGGCAGCACATACATAGGCAATGGTTTTGTTATGCCACACGCAGTCATTCCAGACGATGCAAAAGAAACGGCAATCCTGCTAATCCTTGATAAACCTATATGCTACAACCTGGAAGAAAACACTTTTGCTGACGTTTTTCTGGCTTTTTTCCTTCACGAAAAAACAGCTGCTGAGCACGCTGAAGAGCTTGAGCTAATCTGCAAGGATCTTGGTGACTCTATTAAAATCAAACAGCTTCGTTTTATCAAAAATATTTCAACACAGGTTCATGTTTCCTTACTGCGCCATTTTGATTCAGCATTGAATGATGAAAAAAGTGAAAAAGATTAATTGTCATACCGTATAAAACAGGAACCGGAGTCCACAACAGAACTCCGGTTCCTCATTTATCGTGTAGTAATATTCACTTATTCAGCTGATTCAAGAGAAACCTTGATCTTAGCCATCGTAGCCTTCTCCAGCTGACGCACTCTCTCAAGAGAAACACCAAGCTCCTCAGACAGTTCACTCAAAGTAGCCTTTTCACTGTCCAGCCAACGTCTCTTGATAATGTGATAAGACCTGTCATCAAGCTTGCCTAAAACTTCATTCAGGCGCAACATCATTGCTCGGTTTGAATCAGAAGTTTCATAATTCAGACTGAAATCTGAAGATGTATCAACAAGATAATTTGCAGGAACGTTTTCTTCCTCTGCATCACCGTCTGTAGTATACCCATCATAAGCGACATCATTAGAATTAAGACGTACTTCCATTTCATTTACATCGTTGGCAGTTACCCCCAGCTCGTCAGCAACCTTTGCTGTATCGGTCATATTCAGCCAACCTATCGATTTCTTCGTAGCCTGACGCAGCTTGAAAAACAGCTTTCTCTGAGCCTTTGTGGTAGCAACTTTAACAAGACGCCAATTTTTAATTACGTAATCATGAATTTCAGCCTTAATCCAGTGGACAGCAAAAGCGGCCAGACGTACTCCCTGAGAAACGTCAAAACGCTTCACAGCTTTCATCAATCCCACTGTTCCTTCCTGAATTAAGTCAGCAAGTGGCAATCCGTAACCGGTATAACCTCTGGCAATACTAACTACAAATCTTAAATGTGCAAGAACAAGCTTTCTGGCTGATTCTATATTACCACTTGAGTGAAAATCAGCAGCAAGATCGTGTTCTTCCTCTGCTGTAAGTAAAGGAATAGCATTTACTGCACGAATATAACCATCGATGTTACTGCTAGGAACTAACATCATAGAATTCGGATTCAGCGTCATTTTACAATATCCCTTCATTAAAATTCTTTATCTTCAACCACCTGTTGGCCTTCTATATCAAAAGCCCCAGACCGAAATGGTATATTACACTTTAAAACATAAATTAACCATTCTCTATCATCTATAGACAATAAACATCGTGATTTGTTTCAAAGTTACATCATAAATAATAGATCAAAATGAATCGTTTTTGTTAAATTTTTTACAATATTTATCCACCGACAGCATGTCTCTTAACGACTGTTTTTGACTAGATTTTATAAACAGGAGGTAATAAAAATCTCAACTTTCCCATTTAATTTTACGGGATAAAACCTTAATCCGTCGGTTTAGGTGTTCTTTAAAAACTAGCGTTGATTTTTACGTCAGTTTGTGGTGATTTTCTTTCCGGAAAATAAATCCTCCCTCATACACATCACAAACAACTATATCACGTAAGACAATATGAAACGACCTCCACGAATGAATGCAAATCGTGGATTTACCGTGTAAACTGTAGACGTTAATAAAACAGAAACGGATTTACCGCATACATTGAATGAATTTACTACATACATTGTATGAATTTACTACATACATTGTATGAATTTACCACATACATTAAATGAAGGTCGTTATGAATAAGATAATATATATTGGAATGGATGTCCACTCTTCTAACTTTACTTTGTGCTCTTTTGAACCAGGTTATGGCATGTCTGAAGATAAAATATTCGGTCAGGTGCAGTTTAAGGATGACCTGATTAAAAATACCGAGAAGTATATCTGTAATCTGAAATCACAGAGAAAGGATATTGATATTGTCTGTGGTTA
>NZ_JNKD01000046.1:0-23599 GCF_000701925.1 Ruminobacter sp. RM87
TTATATATGAAAATGTTAAATAATTACATAACGACAGCCTCAAAACACACCATAGAACACATATTACATATCGCACGGCGTCTATTTGTTTAAAATTACGACAGAATTAAAGATCCGAACCTCAGTTCGTACGTTAAAACCGGTTTACCGGTGCTCATAACGCAGTCGGTTCGTAAAGACCGTTCTTCATTCTTCCTCACATCGGAGAACAGTAAACAGCCCCGGTATCTGATTGAAAAACTGAGCATCAGGGAGAGAGAAAATACTGACTGATTCACCATGGAAAAAGATCCCGTAAATCCGTATAAAGAAATTAAAATTCAAACCGTAAATACCCACAGAAAACAGATCCTGAAATCTCTGCAGCGCCTATATTTTGAACATTCTCACACTAATTAAAAAATTGTTGAATCACACTTCAAAAATTAGACTTAACTAAAATTATAAGCATCAGTCGACACTTTTTTATAAGGATTCGTTATGAGTTTGGATATACTTGTAAATATGCGGTATTTGTCGAATAGCCTTTCGTGAGAAGTGTCATATGAAACGAATCGCGGTATTGTTAGCATTTATGTTTATCAGCGCAGATTCAGCCGCTTTCTTTAGTCCCGATTGCGACAGCGCATCCGACTGCATGACCAAAGCGGAAAATCTGAGCAATCAGAATCGTCTGGCTGACGCCATAGATTATTACAGGGAAGCCTGTGATGAATACAGAAACAAGGACGGTTGCTATCAGGCAGGCGTTCATTATCAGTTCGGGCTTGGAAAAAGAAACAAGGCAAAGAATTATTATGTAAAAGCGTGCAGATACGGTTATGTGCCTGCATGCCATCTCAAAGAGATTTGAACTATCATAATTATAAGCCTCTTATTTCTTTGATAGTGTTTACGGCAGTCACCTCAGAGTGACCGCCGATTTTTTTGTTTACCGCCCCGTCGTTCTTATATCCTGTTTTTGCATATGCGTTTCCAGCATGTCAGTTCAGTCCCATAAACACAGCCATGCTTTTTTCGGAAAAATCAGCGGATTATTCATCATTTCGGAAACAAAAAAGGATTCGCAGCTACTGTGCGAATCCTTTCATGATTATATTTAATCGTAATTCATTCTGCCGTCAGACAGTGTGAATCATCAATTAGAAATTGTGGTTAACGAGTTCGTAGAAGCTCTTGTTTTCTTCGGTAACCTTACCCTTTGCGAGAACTTCGTCAACGATCTGTTCGAACATGGCACGGTTACGGATGTTGTTGAGCTGTTCTGGGTTCTTAGCTAAAGCCTTCTTGAATTCATCTGCCTGATCGTAAGCTGAAGCGATAGAATCAATGAATGCATTTACGCGTTCTTCGCTAGGAGTGATGTTGTACTTTCTGCAAACGGCACCGATGATGATCTTCTGCTTGATCATGTTAGCGCAAGATTCCTTTAACTTGGCTTCGTCAGCATCCTGCTGGTTCTTCTTGATGTTGTTGAACATGTTTTCAACTTCTCTTGAAGGTAATTCGATGTTGCCGTACTTGGCGATCAGCTTGGAAATAACTTCATCGCTGTTTTCTCTGAATACAACCTGGTTAAGTTCGCGTTCCATGTTCTTCTTAACGTCGGCACGGAATGCGTCAACACCGCCTTCAACACCGAAGCTCTTAACGAGTTCATCGTTGAGTTCAGCTGGCTTGCGGAGCATAACTTCGTTTACCTTAACCTTGAATAAAACTTCCTGACCGGCTAAATCAGTAGCGTGGTAGTCAGCAGGGAAAGTAATGTTGAATTCGAATTCATCATTAACCTTGTGACCGAGTAACTGATCTTCGAAACCAGGGATCATACGGCTTGAACCGATGATGATTGGGTAGTTCTGAGCCTTGGTCTTTTCAATTGACTGACCGTCCTTGAAACCTTCGAAGTCGATACGTACGAGGTTTTCCTTGGCGATTTCAGCTTCTGAAGCTTCCCATGAACCCTGCTGACGGCAGAGAGTGTCGATCATCTTGTTGATGTCTTCATCGGTGATCTGACCAACAACCTTCTTGAATTCAACGGTGTCAACACCTTCTGAAAGGTCAACAACAGGATATACTTCTACAGAGAAGGTATATGCGAAGTCATTGCTGATACCGGTATCTTCAATGTTTTCGATTAAAGGCATTGAATCTGCGAGGTTTTCAATCTTTGCTTCATTAAGAGCCTGATACATTGATTTGCTGATGAGTTCATTTACAGACTCATCCTTAACCTGATAACCGAACTGCTTGATTACTACATCATCAGGTACCTTACCCTTTCTGAAACCTGGGATACGGTTGGTCTTACCGATTTTACGTACTACCTTGTAATATGTATTCTTATATTCTTCTGCTGGAATTACAACCTTAATCTTACGTTCTAAACCTTCTGATGATTCAACTGAAACTTGCATGTTTTCACCTCAAAATAATAGTAGTCAAATTCTATAAGATTCTAAAAAGCATTTAGAATCAAAGACGTCAAAATGTTTTGTTCCTTACGCCTAAAGCAAGGAAACATACTTAAAAGTATTAAAAATTACCGCATTATAATGCGACAAAGGTTTTGTGTAAACTCAAAAATACCCCAGTCACCTCTGACAGACTTCACAAAAAACAACATTTTGACGTTTTTAAAGACATTATGTTTAAATTTTAAACAAATTAAATTCAAAAACTGTTCAGCACTGCTTATATCAGAGCTCCCGGACTGTATTCCTGCAGACATTGCTGTTAATATGACAGACATATTATGTTAAACGGTATGTACATTTCCCCGCAGGCATCGGGACATGAGGTTTTTCCGTCCCCCGGAAACTTAAAAATACCGTTTTTACCGCTTTTCACCTCATCTGCATCATAAACGGAACAATCATGACTGACAACGCTTCACAGGCAAATTTTCCGGCCGGAATAATAGAAGGATTTTTTGGAACCCCGTGGGACATGAAAACCAGAATGGCATTTATAGAAAATCTGAAAGGATTCGGACTCAACTTCTATATATACGCGCCAAAGAACGATTCCTGTCTCAGAAGGATCTGGTTTGAGGACTTCACAAAAGAATACCTTTCTGAACTTAAACGTCTCTCTGACAGAGTAAAATCATGCGGAATGAAATTCGGCATCGGTTTTTCTCCGCTGGGCGCAACAGCAGAGCCCGATAAATATCTTCCCGTTTTCATGAAACAGGTGCAGAAGCTTGTCACTGAACTGCAGCCGGAGTATTTCGCGCTTCTTTTTGACGATATGCAAATTTCTCTGGAGCATGAGGGAGCTCTGCAGAACACCTTTATAAAAGAATGCTACCGCATCATCAGGCCGCACGGAATTCACCTTATAACCTGCTCGAGCTTCTATACCACGGATCCGATTCTTGAAAAAGTATTCGGCAGAATGCCGGAAACATATTATCAGGACCTTCTCAGTGATATTCCCCGGGACGTGGACTTTTTCTGGACGGGCTCAAAGGTTATCAGTACCGACTATACCGCCGATGATCTGAAACTTGCCGCAGAACTTCTCGGCAGAAAACCGTTCATCTGGGACAATTATCCTGTAAATGATGGTAAAAAGGCCAGTGACCATCTCTATCTGCGGCACTTTAACAACAGACAGAACATCAGAAATCTTGCTTCCGGAATCGCGGTCAATCCGATGAAGCAGACATTTCTGAACCTCTTTCCGCTGGCATCCGTGTCAAAAGCTCTGGAGACTGATGACGACAAAGACATCGTGACCTCCGCCCTGCAGAAACTTTCTGTGAATCAGAGTCGGGAGTTCATTGATTTCATCAGAAGCAATTCAGAAATGTTTGCTTCAGTTCCTCTTCCTGAACTTCCCGAAGAAATGAAGGAATCTCTTCTCACGAAACTTGAATCATTCAAGGCCGGTGCCGATAACAGAGAACTGATACAGATAAGAGAACTGCAGGACTTTTTAAACCGCAGATACGTATTTGATCCGGCATGTCTTACAGGTTAATCAGAATAATAAGACCCGGCACGCATCAAAGAAATAAATAAAGGCGGTAATTCTGAGCATCCGCCTGAATACAGATTATTAGAGACCCGGGCTTATCACATTAAAATTTTCCGACGGCCAGAAAAAGCAAAACGTAACCGGATAACTCCGGTTACGTTCCTTTAGCTGAACCACCCTTCAACCATCGGCAGAAAATCATACGGGTAAAATGTTAATACAATAGAATTATACTATCGATCTAAGCAGACAAACGCCTGAGGAATTCATCTGCTTTTATTTTCCGCGAAAGCAAAAAGGAAGTTAACAGTCTATATGTTACCTTATCTCGGAATAATATGTATTATTCCGTAGCAAAGTTTTCTGTGAATGTCACAACATCGCTCTTCTTAACCTTCTCATTTACTGAAACGGTGTGAATCACGTCTCTGCCGCCGTCAAGATACATTACAATATCGATGGCCTTGCCGCCGCCGAAACTGCACTTGGTTCCGATAAGCTTAACGGAATCAAAAAGAGTACCTTCCTGACAGCTGAATGAGTCGATAATCTCTGCGATATCATTTTCGATAAAAGATTTTTTGCCTTCAGCAGAAATTCTGTTGTAAGACATTAAACCGTGGGTTGAGGTATTTGCGATAACCATGGATGCTTCTTCTGAAGAAACTACTTCGTATCCATCAGGTAAATTCATTTCACCGGCAAAAGAAACTGGAGCCAGCAGACAGGCGACTGCGGCCAAGATATTATTTTTCATTTACAAACATTCCTCATTAAAACTAAAACTCAGTTAGTTCATTAGATGCTTTATTTGTTGATTGATCTATTCATGTCCGGACAGGTGAGAACAAAGGAATCCCCGAAACGCTGAACGACATATTATCATTATTATAAACACACACTGTAAGACATCACATGAGCCGCTGTGTCTGTATCTTGCTTCTCATGCTATTCTTAAACCAGTAAAGCGCATCAGGATGCGCATTGATGATTATAACAGCAATTTAAAAAAATGGTAGGTCAAATTATTACCTTTTTGAAAAAATTTTTATATTTCAAAAACATATCATCATTATAATTTTTGCTAAAAAGCTTACATACGGCCCGTTTTCAGAATTTCCGCAATAATCTGCCGCGGGGCAAAAAAATTGTAATAAAAGTTCTTATATTGTATCATTTACGCCGAATAACGCTCCGGCCCCTGTACGGCATGCCGGATCGTAATACTCAAACACAAGTCAAAGGTCATAAAGATGACAGAAAACACTGCAGCTGAAAACAGCGACAACCTTCAGGACATATCCCAGAGATTCAGAGGCTACTACCCGGTAGTGGTTGACGTGGAAACCGCCGGATTCGATCCTAAAAACAGCGCCCTTCTAGAAGTAGCATTCTGCACACTCAAAATCAATGAAAACGGAGATTTTGAAAAGGATGAAATGTTTCACTGCAATATCAAACCTTTTCCGAATTCAGCCATTGAAGAAGCCAACATCAAATTTCTGGGAATTGATCCGTTTGATCCGGCTCGTGAAGCACTTGATGAAAAGGTTGGCCTTCTGCCAATCTTCAAACAGCTGAACAAGAAGGTTAAAAAGGCAGGATGCAAGAGAGCGATTCTTGTCGGTCACAATGCCCATTTTGACCATTCATTCATCATGGCCGCAGCTGAAAGACTGAATTTCAAGCGTAATCCGTTTCATCCGTTCACCGTAATGGACACCGCAACGCTGGCTTCACTCTTTCTGGGGCACTCGGTTCTCTCGGTTGCATGCGAAACAGCCGGCATTCCGTTTGATGCGGGGAGCGCACATGATGCCGCCTATGACACGGATCGTGAAGCTGAGCTCTTCTGCTATTTCGTCAACAGATTCAGAAAACTTGGCGGCTGGCCTTTATGCGGCGAGGATCTTGATCGTGCCAACGAGGCCAAAAACAGATACGCAAACCGAAACAGTACGGCTGAAGAAACTCCGGCAGCCGATGCCGAAGGTTCCGGCGCAGCCGAAGAAGGCAAAGTCTGCGAAGAGTAGTTTTCAGAAGCTTTACGTTTTTTACAGGACACACAGAAAAAGAGGAAGGCGCACCGGCACCTTCCTCTTTCTTTATGATGTCTGATAAAGCAGATTATCTTACAAACCGTTTTGACTTTCTCTGTTCTTCGACAGCAGCTTCAAATTCAGCCTTTGCTTCAGCCAGAGCCTCATTAAACTTCTTCACGGTATGAAGTTCAGCGACCACGTAAGACGCCAGGGTACGTCCCCAGTCAACATCAGACTGCCAGTGGAACCCGCAGATTACACGGTTCTGTCCCAGTCTGAGTCCGGTTTCCAGAATCTGGTTGCTTCTTCTCGGATTGATTTCAGTGAGAATAAGGGCAACACCCCATCCGTAGGTTGAATATCCTGAAGGATATGATCCGTCCTTGGCATGTCCCTGATCATCCTGAACGGAAGAACAGGTACGCTCTCCGAAATACACATACGGACGCTTGCGCTTATAGTAGCGCTTGGCGTTATTGCCCGGTTCCAGAAAATCACCAAGACTGTTTTCGATAAGATATACAAGCTTAGGTGTTTTTTCACGGCTCATTCTGATACCCATGGCGTCGGAAAAGAATGCGGCAATTGAATTACCGTCAAGTCTTGCTGAAAGTCTGGCATCCTCCCATGTCTTGGTGCCCTTATATTTTTTCAGATTATCCTTATAGATATCCATATCGATTTCAAAGGCTTTGGAATCTTCTCCGGGAGGAGGAGGCAGAAGCATCACGGCATCAGCGTAATCTCTTTTGGGAGAATCCGCAAAAGACGGATACTTTGATTTTCCCTTCTGATTGGAAACGGTTGAGGAATTCTGGTCATTCCAGGCAAGCGGCTGAGGAGTGTCGGCAAAGGATACATCCGTCATGACAAATGCAGCAACACACAAAAGAGGCAGAACACGACTTAAATTCATAAAAATTAACCCCTATCCTACGATTTAAAATATTTCCTTCTTAACAATTATTATTCATCTGTCGTAAGCTGTATTTATGATTATCTGAACAAACAACTTTCCTTATTTAATTCTATGATCACCTGACCTATGATTGAACCTGCTGTTCCGATAAAATGCTTTAATATCACAAAATTACAGCGTTCATCATTCACTTTTCTGACACAGTTCAATAATTGGGTAACCGTTGATAAATAAATACAGACTTAAGGTATGGAGTTTAACTTTAGAGCGTTATCGTGAATTTTGCGGAGATTACAGATTATATCAGCGTATACTATGCGGAGATTGAATATGTATATTTACCGGAACGTCAGCCGGACTGAATTCACCTGGAACGAACAGGCCCTGCCACTGAATCTTGCTGACGCTGGAATCCTGATAAGAAAAGGAGCAGGACGAAGCTCCAGTTACATTCCTGACGCTGTCGGAGATTATCAGGAATGACGTACACAAAAAAAGTCATAACCAGCACTGAATGCGGAATGATTATGCCGTTGTGCGTAGCATTATCTTAAAGAAGATCCTCAATTTCAGAAGGTTTTAATACCTTGCCGTATGAAACAACCTTTTCATTAACCACCAGTGCAGGCATGCTCATGATGTTGTAATTCATGATCTTTTCCATATCGGTAATATATTCAACCTCCACTTTCAGTCCCTTGTCCGCAACAGCCTTCTGAGTGTTTTCATAAAGCATGTGACATGACTTGCAGCCTGCGCCGAGAACCCTGATACTGGTGATTTTTCCCTCACCGGAACAGCAGCAGGAGGAGACGCTTTCTGAAGCAGACTTTTCAGAACAGCAGCATGATAAACCGCCGTTATCACCGGTTTCGTCTGAACGGCAGCATGGGGATTCGGACTTTCTGTCCTTCTTAAAAATCTGAAACAGTTTCATAGCCAATTTCCTCTTACATCAGAAGGTTCTGGAACAAATTGAATCCATAACCGACAATTATAATTCCGGCAACACAGATTGCCACAAAGACAGTCATAAGTTTAGGCTTTATGACCTTGTTAAGCATAACCATTGACGGCAGACTTAAAGTAGTCACCGCCATCATAAAACTCAGCACGGTTCCGAGCAGAGCCCCCTTCCCAAGAAGAGCCTCAGCTACCGGAATCGTCCCGAATATATCAGCATACATCGGAACACCTGTAAGGGCTGCCAGAACCACACCTAAGGGATTGTCACTTCCCAGCACGTTCTGAACCCACGTTTCAGGGATCCAGTTATGAATGAATGCACCTATGCCGACACCTATGAGAATATAGAGAAACACTCTTTTAAGTGTTTCAGTAACCTGTCTGCGTGAATATGCGATTCTGTCCCTGAAAGACATGGCTGCAGATTCAGCGTCAGCTGACTTTCTGCTGTTTCTGATAAAATCTGCAACCTGATCCTCCATGTGCATTTTTTCAATAAGCACACCTCCGGCCACGGCAATCACCAGACCGAGTACGACGTATATAACCGCTATCTTCAGTCCGAAGATACTGGTAAGAAGAAACAGACTTCCCAGATCCACCATAGGCGATGAAATCAGAAACGAAAATGTAACGCCAAGCGGAAGCCCGGCAGTGGTAAATCCCATGAAAACAGGAATGGAGGAGCAGGAACAGAAAGGAGTAACGGTTCCCAGCAGAGCTCCCGCAATATTCGCCCAGATTCCCCTGAATCTGCCCAGTATTCTGCGACTGCGTTCCGGAGGGAAATAACTCTGTATGTATGAAATTATCAAAATCAGCACACAAAGAAGCACGGTTATCTTTACCACGTCATAGAGAAAGAACTGGATACTTCCGCCCCATGGCGTACCCGTATCCGCTCCCATGGTCTGAAGACCGCTCTGAATAAGACTGTTAAGCCATTTCATTCCCAGGATCTGATCCTGTATAAAATCCCACATTACCTGAAACTCCTTCCGTAATAAATTCAGGTTTTACCTTTTCGATGCTCAATTACAGGACGGGTTCTCCATTACCTTAAAGAAGGCCGCGTCTCTTCCTTATCCGTACTTATCCGTACTTATCCGTACTTATCCGGCAATCCGCTTTCCGCCGGCTCTGTTGGCAATCCTTACCAGCATCAGCATTACGGGTACCTCGGTAGGTAGTTGCCAGAGCAGCCGGAGACGACGTTCCAAAGAAAGCAATCGCCACTGCAACGGCAAGTTCAAAGAAATTGGACGCTCTGATCATTCCTGCCGGTGCAGCAATGTCATTAGGCAGACGCAGGTATCTGCAGACGCCGTAAGCCAGAAAGAAAAGAGCCTGTCAGCACACCTGCCGCCATACAGAGAATTCCCCATGCTGACAGATACCTCTGAAAGGTATTTATTCCTTTATCACCTGAACTCATGACATCTCCTGTTTTCATCTTCTTATGCTGTTTTTCTTACATTATATACACATATAGATATATATCAATATATGATTTAAAAAAAAATAAAGGCAGATACCGTGTCTGCCTTTATCGGCTCCCCGGCTGAAGCCGAAACCGCACCGGAACGGTAAGGAATCCGTCATTAAGCCGGCTTTATTCCGGCCAGTGCTGCGAACATCCGCATGCAGCACTATCCGTTACACATTCTGTTCCCGAAACATCATATCTTACATATGATTCAATCATCTTTCTGAATGCGACGGCACCTTCAGGTGAAATGGAATAGCGCATCCACTTACCCTCCTTGCGCCCTGTGACCAGACCGCTGTCGCAGAGAAGTCTCATATGATGAGAAAGAGTCGGCTGTGTGATATTCAGCTCTTCAAGAAGTATGCAGCCGCACTTTTCTCCGTCCTGAAGCAGAAGCATTATGGCCAGTCGGTTTTCATCCGCAAGCGCCTTAATCTTTTTTACGTCATCTCTGAATTTCATGTGTTCTCTCCAATATCTCCGTGGGCGTATTATAACAGCTTATAAAAGGTAATTCTCTATACAATTGTTAATTTTTTAACATCTATAAAGAGCTAAATATATTATGCGACTGATTTGCCACGACTCATTCATGCAGAATCTCCGGTAAAACGTACCAGCGATGTAATTTATGTCATAATGAAACGGGACTAATAAGTTATGTCTTCGTTTTTCAGACGGAGATACGAATCAGCACAGTGTGCATAAAAGGATATACGGAGACAGTATGAGACTGTTTATAGCTATCAGGCTTTCTGATGAAATGACCTCGGAGCTCTGCAGAATCCAGCAGAAAATGAGAAACCTTGGTATTACAGGACGGTATTCTCCACCTGATAATCTTCATCTTACCCTGGCATTCATCGGCGATCATGATGATCCTGAAATCGTAATGAACGCCATTTCAGAGGCGGTTTTTACTCCATTTGAAATATGCCTCGGACGGAACGGCTGCTTTGGAAACATCTGCTGGACCGGCATCTGCAGAAACGCCAGGCTCGTGAGGCTTGTAAAAGACATACGCGGTGCTCTCAGAAGAAACGGCATTCCGTTTGACGGAAAAGACTTCAGACCGCATATTACACTGCTGAGAAAAGCTTCAGACACGGAGACAGCCGGAAAAATAAAGACTGTTCCGGTATCAATGACTGCGGACAGGATTTCTCTTATGAAATCGGATTTTACGGCTGACGGCGTACGCTATACGGAAATCGGAACGGTCAGAGCAGCAAAACCTGCCTGACCGGCGTAACGTTTCTGAATGAAAATCTGCCGACTTCCGTTATGCTAATCTCTCTTCCATACAAGCCAGTTGTCTGCGCCGATAATCTCTCTGGCAGACTGCTTCAGGTGTGTAAGAGTCATTTCTCCGTTAAGAAAATGCTTAACATAATCTTCAGGTTCATAGCATTCACATGTTTTCTTATCCCCGCATCTCAGACAGTAATCAGAAAACATATGACAGTTGTTGACGGTAAGTGAATATCTGCCGAGACACTTCCCCACCATACTGCGTGCGGTTTTTGCGATTTTCTTCCCGCCGACGGCATCGGTACCTTCACAGGAAACGTAAATGCTGAATCCGGTTCCGGCACTTGTGAACTCCTCAGGGGATACACGCTGAATAATACAGGTACCGTTGTCATTATGCAGTTCGACAATGCATTTATTGCCGCCACCCACGTATATGCCGGAATGTTCGATGTATCCCAGAGCCAGATCGCAGTAAAGAATCGAACCTATGACCGGTTCAACCCTGTCACGAATAACATTGTCTATAAAGGACCTGGCGAGAGCTCTGCCGGGAGTGTTAACCACGGTGGTAATAATATCTGTCATCCCTAATTTCATTCGTAAATCCTCTGTCAGACAATGTTTTTTATTCAGCTAATTAATGATAATAAAAATTCAGTATCAATATGAATCAAAGATCACAACTGCACTTTCTTTACCTGTCATCAGTCAATTTGTTTGACATACCTCTGCTTTTTAACACAAATATCAATATTATTTTTAAACGTGTTTTATCATATGTACAGCACTGAAAACGGCAATTATTTTAATCCGTATTATTTATCATACTGATATTAAGAGATATTGAAAGGAACATGCATGCAGACTGAATACAGGTACATAACCGAATCACTTGCCATTAACGATTACGGCAGCGGTGACAGAGAATTAGTGTCCGTAAATGACGGCCCCGGAGAACTTGACGAGCTCTTTCAGCGCGTAGGCTTCTATTCAGCATCACATGACTTCCGTGAGCTGTGCGGTTTTATAAGAAGGTTCCCGAAAATTGGTCCCTATAACGCCCTTCTGCTGCACATTCAGCGTCCCGGATGCACTTTTGTCGCCACGGCAAAGGAATGGAAGACAGACTTCAACAGAACCGTTAAACCGGGTGCCAGACCTCTGGTGATACTTCGGCCCTTCGGACCGGTAAATTTTGTATTTGATCTTCAGGACACTGACGGTCCGGATCCGTTTCCGGAGGATTTACTTGAACCTTTCAAGATACATGACCGTTCGCGTGAAGCTGAATGCCGTTACGCTCTTGACCGACTTCTGAACGCAGTTCCGGCTGACGGAATAGCCTTTTATCCGTCAGATTTCAGCACTGCCGCCGCAGGTTACATTGAAACTGCCGAGATTGGTTCCTGGCAGAAATTCAGAGGACATCAGCTGAAGGTTCACTACAATCTTGTCGTCAGCAGAAATCTTCCGCCGGTGGAAATGTTTGCCTCCGTTCTGCATGAACTCGGACATCTCTACTGCGGACATCTGGGCACTGTCGACAAACGAGCGTGGCCGGACAGAAAACACATAACTGATGCCGGCATAAAAGAATTCGAGGCGGAATGCGTTTCATGGATAGTATGTTCCAGAATGGGAATCGATTCCGAATCGGAGAAATACCTTGCAGATTATCTCGATCAGAACAGCAGAATTCCGGATATCAGTCTGGAAGTCATACTGAAAGCCGCCGGCATGATCGAAACCAGAATAAAAAAAGGCATTCCTGTTCCTAAATCACTGAAAATAAGCTGATCTGAATTACAGTTTTCAACTGTTGTAATTATTAAACCGGAAAGAACAACTCTCATTCTGATTTCATCATATCACTGAGATTGTTCGGCAGTCAGGGCTGACTGTACTTCACAAGAAAACAGTATACACTTTACAGTTTACCGTAACGGGACACTCTTCACCAGCAAAAGCCTAAGCATATCTTTCATCTGTACGGGAGTGAGTTTCTGAAGAGCCCCGGCCACTTTAGCCTGCGGATATTTGATAACATCTCCCACCGCGGGTTCAACAAACGCAAACTCACTCCGGTCCATTGTCATGTCGTTAAAATCCTGACACACTCTAAAAAACACCGGAGAGATTCTCGAGCAGAATTTCCTATAGTCCCTGCTTAGTCTGCTCATATCAACGGTATCAGTTCTTATCTGTGTCAGTAACCTGATACTGCGACCGCGCGAGGTTATTCTGAACTTTATCTTCGAAGCCAGACTGTTTATCTGCTTAAAAGTAAAGGCTTTAAATGATCGGTAGAGTACATCATCACTCAATGATACGGTTTTCTCCAGCATTGACTCTATTTCCTTAAGATTAAGCATGTCTCTGTCCGTTGTCACCGACAGGTCGGAGGTATCGGAAATATCACAGGTCTTTCCGGACATCCGGTTATCAGCATGAGCAGGATCCCTGCCTGAAGCGGAATTTTTTACGGAGGATGAGTCCCCGTGACCGTCTCTCCCTGGAAGTTTCTTCTTATCTCCCGTCATTTTTACAAAACGTCCGTGAGCGTCTCTCGGTCTTGATATTTCCGGCCTGATTCTCATGGGATTATTCAGCCAGTCATGATCCGAGATGAATGGATTTCCTGTTTCTTCAAAGTAGCCATCACTGCTGAATATGTGACTGTTAAGAGCCTGATTCATCCGTTCATCATTACTTTGAGGAAGTATTCCCTTTCCTGATTCGGATTGATTTCCGGTGTTTCGGTGAATCCTCGCAAACATTTCAATGGTCATCTGCTTCTTATCCGTGACTTTTCTGCTTACCGGAGAATCTCCGCCGAACAGCATCCCGCTCAGCTGAATTTTTCTGTTCCCGCTGTCGCATACAGATCCTGCATAAGAATCTGATAAACTGCAGGTCTCAGTTATTCCCTCCTCTTTAAATGACCTGTCAGCTCCCGCCTGCCTTATCGCTGATACAGATAAGGTACCATTCCCGTTCGTCCGGATATTACACGGATTTACACCATGTTTTACACTCTGCATTACACTTTTGTTACCACCTCCGGTTTTTCTGTAGGACCTTTCAGAAAGAACCCTGCTTTCTGAAAGCATATCGGATAAGGATTGAGATACAGGACTGTCCGTGCCGGCATATTCTGTAACCTGAGCTGCTTCATTCATCATAGAACTTAACCTGTATTGAGGCCTCAATGGTACTGACACCTCAGAAAAGATGCCTTTCGTTAAGTCATCCCGGACAATCCCGGAGGCTGCGGATATCCCGCAGTCAGATTCCGAACCTGAGGAAAAAGCATCAGGACTGATGTTCTTCACGGGCTCTGTCTCTTGAGAGTTATGGTCAGCACCGGAATTATCCGGAACAGGCTGTAATGAATTCATATTCGAAGTCTGTTCCAGCGTTTCACCATCAGCCTGCCGTGTCTCTTTCATTTCTGAAGAATCTGCAGCGGCTGATTTGCAGACTGGGTCTGATTCAGGAGTATCAGTCCGGTTTTTTATATAGCAGGAAGAAGCTTTATCCTTCAGTGATTCTGCGGCATCAAGACACTGACTGACAGTAATAGGTCTGCCGGATCCGGAATTATCATTAACATCAGACACTGTTTCTGAAAGACCGGAAGAATCTGCCAGACGACCGCAGAGACTGTCATAAGCCTTAAGCATGTCACCCGAATATGAGGTAAGCGGAGCCGGTTTCAGACCTCCGAAAAGGAACTCGGGTCTCACGATTTTAAGTCCGCGGAGTTCCGTAAGCTCCTTACCGTCAAAGGATACCAGAATCCTATGCAGAATAATGGAGGATGATCCACCCGCATACTCTCCTATTCCAGTAAGAATGAGCTTCTCATAAAGATCCATGCTGTCTTTTATTACCGCGGCCATGCCGGTGTTTTTAAGAGGTGCCATCATGCTGAAGAAATTAAAGGTATTCACGCAGAGCAGACATTCACGCTCCGTAAAAAACAGACAGCTGTCCGGAGCGTTGCATGGATTTGACGATTCGGCAATTCTCTGCTGGAGGAGTTCCACTGCAAGTTCCACGACGCCAGACGTATTGTCGTTGATACTTCTGAATACATTGAATCTGCGCTTTATCTTCAGTGAATCTTCATTTTCTCCTGAGGTTCCTGAAACCGACGGAGCGCCGCTTCTCCGATTGCAGATCATGATTTCTTCATTCAGGGGAACAGGACCGTCGCCGGAGTCAGACATGATTCCGGCCTTGACACCTCCCAGTCTTATCTCCGTCAGATAATACTTAACGCTGAGAATATCGGCTCTTTTGACCAGATCATAAAAAAGCGAATTTCTGTCACCGCTTATGCAGGCATAGGTATGCTCCAGAAGATCCGGAGCCTTAAGCATCCAGGAAAGAAAGGTCTGCGGGATGACCGCACCGGCTGCAATCATGGCAAGCTGCTCATGTCTCTTTCCCCTCAGGGGTACATATTCAAAAAGATAACCTCCGCAGTGATGTTTTCTCAAAAAATCGTAAAGACCGGTATCAAGAGGATTCCATTCCCCCTTCCATCTGTCGTGACATGCAGTACATGTTTCTCCGTTCCCCTTATCCGCGGACAGTAACGACGGTGTTCCCGGGACCTCCTGTTCATTTTCATGTTTCAGTCTGCATCTGCGGTCGGTATAGACTCTGAGGTCCGCCAGAGGCTTTCCGACGTCATGAAGCATGGCTGAGGCGAAGACGCATCCCGCCACTCTTGATTCCCTTGCCGTTCTTTCTCCTCCCGGAAGATGAAAGTCAATACATTCATCAAAGAGAGCTCTGGAGGCGAAAAACGCGGTTTCCAGACTGTGAGTTACCAGTCCCAGAAAATCATGATGGTGATAGTACTCCGATGCCGGAAGAGTATAGGCAAAGGAGATGAAATTTCTGATAAGAGGCATCAGGCAGACAGAAAATTCCTTATCGGTAAGAGGCAGAATATCCCTGATTTTTCCTATAAGATCTTCATAAAGTTTAAGGATATCATCAACATCAAGAAGATCCTCCGGCATGTCAAGGTCTCTTAAGTTTTTTTCATTCTGAGTCAGGAAGACAGGTTCCCGGGATAAGACCTTTCCGGAACCTCCGGTAAACACTTTTCCCGGCTGTTCTCTCTCACGGGGAATTTCCCCTGCAATGGTTCTGCCTGAAGAGAACAGATTCCTTAAGGCAGTCATATTCTGCCGGATCATGCTTACAAAAGATTTCATGAAGAATACCTGCTGTCGGGGAAATATTGCGGACAAATTCTGAAAAGTGCTGAGTAATTCAGCACCTTAAAAATCAAATGCTGGATTAATCCGAATCAGAAAGGAATTCAGACCGCCTTAAATCAGGGATGGTTCAGGCGATCCGGACATGAGTATGAAAATGAACAGGTCTGTTCATCTGTTGAGTCATAAACATTATGACGGCCTGCAGATTAAACTTTCCTGTGATGCTGGAGAAGTCAGATATTTTCATTAATTTTTTAGACTAACATTTTGGACACTTTCTGCTTTTTTTCATAATTCACACACATCCGTTCAGATCCATATCGTTATTTAATTCATCAGGATCACATTCCTGATATTTTTTCCTGCATTGTCCACCGATGTTACGCTGTCTGCGACCTTAATAAAAGGCTCTGTTCCGGAACTATCCGGATTACATCAGCAATACTCGCTTTCACAAAAAAAAAACATACATTATTCAGATGATGAGACATTTCCATCGGCCATAAGCTGCGTGATAATCAAATGAGCTTTAAACAAATAACCGGAAAATTCAGCAGTCTGTATCCTGTAATTGCCTACAATGACAGGAACAGACTTTTTTATCTTAACGATTCAGGCGGTTCCGCACTGGGAGCGGGAGTCGTATCTGAACCGCTTGCGGGCGGTGATGAAACCATTGCCCAGCGTCTCGGAGTACTTCTCAATCAGGATCTTCCTGAAAACTCCGTACTGCAGTTTACCCTGCTTGCCTCTCCGTCAGTTGAAAATCTTCTCAGCGAACAGGAAATGATACTGCTTAATCTCGGAGACTCAGGTGTTCTGTCAGGCGTTATCAGAAGCAAGCTCGAATTTCTGCGCCGTTGCGTGGACACTCCGCCTCACGGCATCAGTTCCCGTCTCCGCAACTTCAGACTGCTGGTGACGCTGACAGTTCCGTGCGACCGGGCACTTCCCGACGACGGCGAGATTCACGGAGCGGAAGTGCTTTCGGATACCCTGATTCAGATTCTCAATACCGCGGGAATCAGAGGCAGAATGATGAATGCGGATGATCTGCTCACCGAGCTCTGTCCGTTCTTCAATTCCCACAAGCAGGCCTCATGGAGATCCGGTCGCGTAAAAGCCGACAGGACGCTGCCAATCAGCGAACAGCTGATGGATTACGACAGTGACCTCATCGTAAACAGGGACTGTCTCGAAATAGGCGGCTATACGGTAAACACCTATTCGGTCAAACGCTATCCTGAATACGTTTATTTCGGGAATGCCACAGCCTATGCGTCAGACGTGTTTACCGGGACCCGCGGTATATTCACGCCGTTTATGATAACCGGCACGATACATTATCCGGAGATATCAGGACTCAGGTCCAGAATCAACGCCAAAAGACAGTGGGTTGTGAACCAGGCCTACGGTCCCCTGCTTAAATTCGAGCCGAAGCTTGCCATTAAAAAGCAGGGGTTCGACCTTATCTATGAGGAAATGGAAAACGGGGCCAGACCTTTAAAATTCAATCTGACGGTTACCACCTTCTGCAGGGATGCTGAAGAAGCGGTAAACACCGGTTCCGCCCTCAGAGCCTACTACAAGGAAAACGGATTTGAGCTTATGGCGGACAGATACTACATTCTGCCGATATTCATCAACGCACTGCCGTTCGGCACCGATCTGCAGGCCTTCAGTTCCCTTATGAGATTTCGGACTCTGTGCTCCACCCACATTCTGCCCCTGCTGCCGATTTTTGCGGACAGTTCAGGAACCGGAACGGGAGTAATCAATCTTTTCAGCAGATCCGGACAGCTTATGAATCTTTCACTGTACGACTCCAGCACCAACTACAATCTCTGTATCGCGGCGCAGTCGGGAAGCGGCAAAAGCTTTCTCGTAAACGAGATTCTGGTTTCCTATCTGGCAAGAGGAGCCTGCTGCTACGTTATTGACGTGGGCCGTTCTTATGAAAAGCTCTGTAATTTCCTTGGAGGAAGTTTTCTGTCATTCGGGATAAACTCCGACGTTTCCCTGAATCCCTTTGAATGCATCAGGGATTACGCCGATGAGGCCGACATGATCAACGGACTTCTGGCCATCATGGCCGCACCTACGGAAAAGCTGTCGGATTTTCAGACTGCCGAGCTCAAAAGAATCACCGGAGATCTCTTCAGAATACACGGAACCGCCCTTTCAGTCGACATCATCGCGGAGGAACTCGGAAAACATGAAGACGTCAGAATAAGGGATCTGGGCAGACAGCTCTATTCCTTTACCTCAAAGGGAGAATACGGCAGATTCTTCTCGGGGCACAACAACATGAGGCTTAACAGCAGTCTGACGGTTCTTGAACTTGAAGAGCTCAAGGGACGAAAGCATCTGCAGCAGGTGGTGCTCCTTCAGCTTATTTATCAGATTCAGCAGGACATGTACCTCGGTGAAAGAAACCGCCCTAAAATCATCATTATCGATGAGGCCTGGGATCTTCTGCGTGACGGAGACGTTTCAGGATTTATCGAAACCGGCTATCGCCGTTTCCGCAAGTACGGCGGCGCCGCCGTTACCGTAACCCAGTCCGTAAACGATCTTTACAGTTCCGAGGCCGGTGTGGCCATTGCCGAAAACAGCGCCAACATGTACCTTCTCGGACAGAAAGCGGAAACCATTAATCTGCTCGAACAGGAAAAACGTCTGCCGCTCTCATCGGGTGAATATGAATATCTGCGTTCAGTACATACCATGAGCGGTATGTACTCTGAAATATTCGTGATAAGCGACCGGGGAAACTGCGTCGGCAGACTGGCGGTGGATCCTTTCAGAAAACTTCTCTATTCCACCAAAGCAGAAGAAGTAACTGCCATTGAATCCCTTACCGGACAGGGAATGTGCGTTACCGAAGCCATTATCACCCTTCTGAAAAGAAAGCAGGAGGCCTCCGGAGGATTAAGGCAGTGACACACTCGCAAAGGATGAGGATGTTTATTAAAAGACTGACGGTTTTCATGAGAATAACCACGGTTGCGGCAGTCATCGTTTTTGCCCTGTCCGTAACGACTCTCCGGATGCTGAATCTTAAAATCGGCCTCGACATGCAGAAGGAGGTCTGTCTCGGCAGATTCTTTATCTACCGGGATGATTTTGTTTCGCCGGAAATCTTTATGAAAAGAATGAATGAAAAAACAGGGAAGTCCCGTAAAACCGACTGGTCAGGACTGAAGGATAAAGCTTCGGATACCTTATGCTGCAGGAACAGGCCTCTTGCCGTAAAGCTGCTCCGTGATCATTCCATCTTCAGAAAAGGGACCATTCTCCTGAAAAGATTTACGGCAGGTCCCGGAGATCTCCTGAAAAAACACAGGAGCAATATCGTGGTAATAACCGACATAAAGCCCCCTTTCTCCGGAAAACATCCGAATTCAGGATACGGTAACGTAATGAGAATTGGCGTAAATATCATTCCGCCGCTTAATTATGCCGGAGTTCAGAATCAGATATCTGAAATCATAAGACTCGGACCGGATGAATACTTTTTTACGGGAGATGCTCCGAATTCAATTGATTCGAGAATTATCGGCACCTTTCATGAAGAAGAGATTCTGGTTTCCGAAGTCATCTTCATGTTCTGATGCGGAAACATTTCATATAACTATCTGAGGATTGGGAAGACATTTTATGAAACGAATTCCATCAGCAACCGGTCGAGGGAGTGCATGCCGGAAATTTCCGCAGATGATGACTGTTGGTTATCTTCTTGGGCTGTACGCTCCGCTGATGCTTTTCGCTCTTTTTCCGGCAGTGAGCTCCGGAGAGGAAAATCAGAGTAAGGACTACTTAAACGACGTACGTTTTATAAAGAGTGAAACTGAAAGAAAAATCAGGTCGTTCAGGACATCAGATGCACTCAGGGATGAAGGCGGCAGCAGAAAAGGAGACTATCACAGGTATTCCGAAACTGCTGAAGACCGCGTCAGGAGAGATTCGGTTACAGGTGACGGAAAAGCAGGTTTTAAAGCCGCCGATACCGGTATGAAGAATTACTCCGACTCAGCTTACGATGAATCTCCCAGCAAGTCCGGAAATAACCGCAACAGGACCGTAAAAATATATGTAAACAGTGAAATGCCACTGAAACATCTCAGGCTCATATGCTCACAGAAGGATCTGTACAAACCTGTATTCAGGGATATGCCGGCCCCCCGCGTTCTGTCCATGCTGATAAGCTCCGGATGCTCATTCTCGGTAAATCCTTTTGAGTTTGCAGAGAAAAGAATCACCATGGTTCCGTATACCGATGACTATGACGACCGCCCTTCCGATGTCTATGGGGCCGCTCTTCCGGAAACGGCTCTTGATGCTCCACCGGATCTTGTCTGCAGAGACATAAATATTACAGATAATATTTACAGTGGCGATTCTAAAGACTCTTTCGATGCAACCTACTGCGGATTAAAACCTGACGCAGACACTGAAGCTGAATTTAACGCAGGTCTTGAAAACTCCAGAATAAGAATCATCAGAAATCTAAAGTCCGGAACTCTTCCGCCTCTGAACAGATAAAACATGGATAACCGGTTATGAAACAGCTATTTAAGAAACACCCTACTCATGAATTTTACAGTCTGCGCTGCCGGGAACCCGGCACTCAGGCAGCAGCTACAGCATCATGCCTGGCCTTTCTGATGCTGTTTGCGGCAAATGATGCTTCGGCACTTGAGCCCGATTATCTCAAAGGCTATGCCTGTCCAAGAGTCGATATCTTTCATGACATTCTGGAATCAGTACCATATAACGCCATGCTTCCCATATATGTGGGAGGAACCACAATGGGAAGTTCGGAGCACGGTGACAGAATACCTGATAAAGCTTCAAGAAAAAGTGTCTGTTCCTGCAGTCATGAACTCGGGATACCGGAAACCGGGCTGGTTATCGGCATGTGGGAGGTTGCCTATATTCTGGAGCTCACCAGGGAACCGGGATGTTCTCCGGTTCTCGGCACTGTTTTCCCTCTGCCTGACCGGGGAATCGGCTCGTCGGGAAGCGGAGAGCTTGACAGTTCGGATCTCAGTCTCTATCACGCCCACCTCTACAGTTTTCCGCTTAATACCATGCTTAACCTCTTTACCGACTTCAACTGCGGAAGGTACGATTACATGGACATGGATCTGCTGTATGCCTCGGAGTTAGACCGCAGCTGGTATGATGAGAGCTTTGCCCTTATAACCACTCCGGAACTGAAAACGATGGCCAATGCAAAAACGGTGGCTTCATGCAGTGCTGATGCCACCCTGTCATTCAAAGGAAAAACGTCTGATGAACTCTTTTACTGTGCCGGATCGTGGGGATTTCTGTATCCATTGAACGGGTATGTGAATTCGGGAGGCTCCGTTGCGGAAAACACCTCGCTGCTTGCGGTAAGAGTCATGAATCTCCTGCACAGGCGCGGACTTCTGCCGGTAACCTTCGGTGATGAGGCATTATGCGGAGGCATACATTTTAATGAAATGAGCAAAAGCATGTACCGCTTCAGCATGCTTTATCCCGTACCGGAAAGAAGCGACAACCATGCCCTCGGAGCCCCCGTACAGTTCTGGGAAGGAGATGCCAGAGTTCCGCCGTCCTACCATGATGTTATCTATCTGGTGTGGAGATACCGTAACTGCTGTCTGGGAGCGGGCAAGAAATAAAACCTGATTAAATGACTTAAACATGCAGACTGAAATCAGCCGATGCCTGGGAATTTCAGGCAGAATCTGACCTGAACAGAACAGAATAGAACAGAATAGAATAGAATAGAATAGAATAGAATAAAACAGTACAGAACTTTTTCGGGAAACGAACACTTATCGGACTCAGGATTCCGGAAAAGTCCTGCCGCTGAAAAGGGATATCAGGTCTCTACGTAAATATAATGGCCAGAATAAGTAAGACTCCTGCCGTAATAGTGATGGCAGGAATTACGATACAAGCCGTATGTATAAGTTTTTTCTCCTCCGGTCACTCACCACATGATCAGAGAGAGCAATATGGAAAAAGCAACAGGGAACAGAGAATCACGCCAGAAGAACATGTATGAACGGATATCGGTGCTCCATCTTCCACTCACATGCCGTGACTGAAAAGGCTGATTTTTCCTCTTATAATTAAGCAATAACCAGTCCTGCGCTGAGCACTCCAAGGAGTATTCGCACTAGTTTCTTAATATTTTTGAGTGATTATTCTGAATACCAGACGGAGCACAATGCTAGTGTTTTAGTCATTTCTACCGTTGCTGTACATATACTGCTCATCGACATCAGGAGTCAGTTATGTTTCAGCTTCGTAAACGGAAATAGTGTGAATGAATCCTAATTCCATAATGATAAAGAATGTTAAAAATAGAAGACTCCCGTCCGTACTGTCATAATTACCTATTATTGATTAGATTCTATACACGGAAAGAGACTCTTTTTTTAAGCCTCTTCCGATGATCTCACGGATATTTACCACACGGGAATGTATATGAAACTGAAGAAAACAGTTCTGAAGACTTCTGTATTTTTGCTGTCTGCCGTTCTTCTCAACGGAGCCACAGCTGATAGTGATACATCTGAAAGCAGCATTATTGAAGCTTTGAAGAAATCTCTTAATGACAACAGTACCGGACCAATACTTGACTCTCTGCAGTATCCAATAACCATGTGCGTTAAAAACAGAATTTCGAGATTCCGTAATGCCGATGAACTCAAATCATACAGTCTGGAAGAACTGCTCGGAGGCAGTGAAGTCATTCCGATTCTAAAAGATTATCTGAATAATCAGGCAGGTGCCGAAGCTGCGGAAGTGTCGTACGGCAACAGACAGGTATTCAACATAACTCAGCAGAAAACCGATGCCCAATACGTTTCCATAAACTTCACCGGGGACGGCATATACAGAATAGAACATGCCGGATGCAACGGTTCGAAATTTCCAAAGCTGAAATTCTGCGGAGACAGAGAAAAAGATGCCAAAATCAACATGATGGCACACAACTCCACTGTATTTTTCAACCGAGGTACTTACGAAAACTTTTCTGATACAGGGTATTCAAAGATTGTAATGACGCCGCTTGAGGATACAGCCGGAGGTGCCGTTGATTTCACGCTTAACGGAAAGAAACTGAATCTGACAAGAGATCCCCTGTCATTTGATGAAGCTCCCACATATACGGACGGAACACGTGAATACATGATTCTGTCTCCCGGAGAATTTAACGAGATCTACTGCTTCTATCCGGGCAGATGCAGACCAGTACCGTTCATTCATGTATTTTCAAGAGCAAAAGGTTCTGACACATGCGATGCTGAAGAACTGGTTCTTGCTGAAAAGTTTACTTTCAATTTCTGCCAGTTTGACAGAAACATGAGCAGTGAAATCCGTCTTTATACGGAAGGATTCTCCTTTAATCCTGAACAGGTGGCTTCAGGTATGGATTCCTATGCAGGCACTGACGGCAGTACCTCATTAAGATTCGAATCCAGAACCATTAAAATAGAAATTCCTGATGAGGAAGGTGGCGGAACCTATGACAAAAAAGCCTCCATGGCTGTTCTTACCTACGGCGGCAGTACCTACGAAACCGAAATAACGGAAAATCCTTTAATTTACTCAACTTTCCCACATGATTTTGAGTGGAAAAACATAGCGCAACCTTAATCCATGCGGTTTAGGTGTTTTTTAAAAACATGTATTGATT
>NZ_JNKD01000047.1:0-22891 GCF_000701925.1 Ruminobacter sp. RM87
TCAGCCGAATAGACTTTGTTGACAGGCCTGTTCTTGATGATAAGGATCTGCCGCTGGATCTGTACTGTACATACAGCAGAAATCAGATTCTGGTTGCCTTTGACTATTACAATGTAGGTAATATGCGTGAAGGCGTGAAGTATTTTGATGACTGTAAAACGGATATCTTTCTGGTGACTTTTAACAAGAGTGACAGGGACTACTCACCTACAACCATGTACAAGGACTATTCCATAAACGAGAATCTCTTTCACTGGCAGAGTCAGAGTACTACAGGCGATACCAGCGCAACAGGTATGAGGTATATTAATCATGCCGCCACGGGAAACACGATACTTCTCTTTGTGAGGGAAAGAAAAAATACGGCTGTCAGCGGATTTACCGAAAGCTATACATTCCTTGGAAAAGCAAATTACGTATCGCATACCGGCAATAAACCAATGAGCATCATATGGAGACTTGAAGATCCTATTCCTTCGAAATTCCTGAAAAAGACCAGTAAACTTCTTGTCGGTTAAAGGCATGGACGGTTAGAAATGAACTGCCCGGGAGCGTTTTAGAAGTGAATGATAAAACAGCAGGATATAATCGCAGCTGCAGTTGTTATATTCACCTTGAAATTTAGTTCTTTATGAACCTAAAAATTTGACAGTTATAGACTTATGTCCGCAAGAAAAGAAAAATTACTGGAAGAAAACGATAAATAGGTATAATCTCTAGGTGTCAACTTTAATTCGTTTAGGTGGTCAACTTTTACGATCGTTTAACATCTGTATCTCGTGATGAACTTTCCCAGACGTTCTCCCATATCCAGCAATCTAAACTCAGACCATAAGTCCATTAGGCCGTTTGATGATGGAGTGCCGGTAAGTCCGACAATACGCTTAACCTTTGGACGAACTTTCATGAGTGCCCTAAAGCGTTTGGTGGTGTGGTTCTTGAAGGAGGAAAGCTCATCAACTACCACCATGTCGTAGTTAAAATTACCGCTTTCAACCAACCACTGGACGTTCTCCCGGTTGATAATGGTAATGTCTGCGTTCATGGCCAGTGCAGCTCTGCGCTCAGTCAAAGTTCCTACAGCTACTGCATAGGTGAGATGTTTTAAGTGCTCCCACTTGCCAATTTCCATAGGCCATGAGTCTCTAGCTACTCTGAGAGGCCCAATTATTAAAACCTTATGTACATCAAAGGAATCAAACATCAGGTCAGCAATGGCGGTGAGGGAAATGATCGTTTTCCCGAGGCCCATGGATAAGAATACGGCAGTAACCGGGTTTTTCTTGATGTACTCAATGGCATAGTTCTGGTAATCATGAGGTTTAAAGTTCATTCAGCACCTCGTCAATCTGTTCAATTCCGTCAATCACATACACTTTAAAGCCTAAGCTCATCAGCATACGGTGCCTTGCAAGCTGAAGAGGTCTAGGTTTCATACCAGGGGCTTTAAGCTCTGCAAAGGCAAATACACCACCGGGAAGAAGCACCAGTCGGTCAGGCATACCTGCCATACCGGGAGATACGAATTTGGGTGCAATGCCTCCCTTGGTTTTAACTGTTCTCACCAGTTTCTTTTCGATTTCTGTTTCTTTCATAATCAAATCCTTAGGAACAACAAGCACAAAAAATCCTATTACGCGCGTATATATGCGTTTACGCGGGTACGCTCACGCTATTTATATAAAAATACTTATTTATTTGTGCTATATAGAAATTCTTGTTCTCTTGTTGCAACTTGTACCGTTATGTCCTTATTTGAAAGGACTTTGAAGAGGAACAGGTAACAACATGATCTGTTCCTCTTGTACTTGTTCTAGGGGGGCTACGATTTACGCCGGTAAATTCGCTGCTTTCCGTAGATCGGACTTCTGGTAAATTTGGCAGTTCTTTCTCAGTCACTCAGGCGGGCCATGATTGCGCCAATGGCGTAACTGTCGGCAGATTTGATATCCTCCTTTGGCTTGCCAAAGCACTCACACCATATTTCAATATTGGTTACGGTCTGTCGTTGCTCTGTACCCTTTGCACTGAGAGGTCCTTGCGGATCCTGAATGAAATTCCGTCGCTGATGAAGCTCCATCGTTTCCCAGTTTTTAGGCAGGAGAATCTCAAGGTATCGGGTAACCAAGCCTTCAAGGTCGTCCTGCTCCATGGCTTCACGTTGTTCAACCTGGGCGTAGGCCTCCAACTCTCGCGGTAAAAATAACGGCTCATCTCTGGCTATCAGACTGACCTCAGCCCAGATTTGGTCGACGAGCTCTTTGGTCATATCCCAGGGCTTGAACTTACTGTAGCCACTTACCTTCACATTCCAGAATCTGCGGTTACCGGTGATATCCCTTAAGTAGCCGTTTTCACTGTTGGTGGTCCCGAAAAAGACACATTGCCTTGGATGAGGAGTAACACGACGTCCGAAGGAGGCCCGGTACTTATCATCACGTCGGGAGACAAACGCCTTAACCTTATCCAGATCGGCTTTTTTCATACCGGCAAGTTCACTGATTTCGTGGATCCAATAACCCTGAAGCTTTTCGGCAGCTGTCTTATCATTCATATCCGAAAGAGCCAGACTGTCGGAAAACCACTCCATGCCAATATTGGCAATGAAGGTGGATTTACCAATACCCTGAGCACCATTGAAGACAGGGATATTGTCAAACTTGATCCCCGGGACATACACCCTCATATAGGCTGCGCATAAGGTTTTACGGCATACTGCCCGGATGTAGGCGTTGTCTTCCGCACCGAGGTAATCAATAAACAGCGTATCGACACGCTTGGTGCCATCCCACTCCGGCAGACTCTCAAAATACTGCTTAATCGGGTGGTAGCTTCTGTCATCGGCGACCTTGGTTACCGCTATGTCAAAGTTCCTTTGAGAGAACGTGCCATAGTGGTCTTCTATGTAGCAGATAAGCTGTGCATCATCAGCGTCACGCCAAAACTTGGCTGGATGCTGCCAAGGTACTGCTCCTTTGATTTCCATACCGTCAGCCAGCTTATTGAAGACAATGTCTTTCAGGTTCGGATCGTTCTCAAGAATCAGTCTTAGGTTATAGGTGGAGTTCTGAAGCTCGGTACTGCGGGGCTTGTATTTAAGCTGCTTTTTCCAGTCTGAATCGTCGCTGAAATCCTGCTCTGCCTCAGACAAACGTTCATTGGCTGCCTGTAGCTTTACGTCATCAAGCTGCATGGCAAAGTCGCACATAGCCTTAAAGGATTCCTTCTCATCCATGTCTCCGAACCGATGAACCCTGACAATATCAAAGGCATTGCGGAGCTTCAGGTAGGCCGGATCTTTAGCATGGTGGGAATACACGAATTTGTCATCCTGAATTACCACGCCGGCCATACTGCCGGATTCTATGAAATGCCAGCGGTTATTATTTTCAGTAGGCTCATAGACGTCTGAGAGAATAGTTTCCAGGGCTTTGGAAACAGGAAAATACACTCTGTTAAAGAGTCCCACAACGCCATCCTTTGTAAGAGGATCCTGAACCTTCTTATCGGATATCTGATTAGCCTTGCTTTCGCGGGATGATGTTGGCAGTCGAGTTGGATCTGTCCATTCCGGATGAGAGCAGAGCAGTGTATCCGGATTCAGCCATTCCTTTTCAGCTTCCTTAAAAATATAAATACCGTTACTCGGTGTAGACGGCCAGTACATCAGCTGATTCGGCTGATAGGAGCATTCATCGAAAAAGTCGATACCGAGTTCCTGCGCCAGATATCTGGATACTGCCACAAATTCCTCCGGGGGCACGTCACGAGTTAATGGAAACAGCAGTCGTGCTCTTGGATTATCAGGAGTGTGGCTGTGGGTGGTGTAGAGGCACGATGTATAAGGCGTTCTGGTCTCAAAGTTTTCCAGTATTTCCTTATCGATACGATCTCCGTCCAACGTAATCATAGACCTGAATTCAACCGTTTCAACCTTACGTCTGCCATCGGCGAGAACGCCGGCAACAAAACCACCATGGTCCTTGGCAGCGTCTCTCTGAGCCTTAGACATTCTGGCGTATTCTTCGGCTGATTCCGTGGTGTGGGTAGTTGTTCTCAGTCGATTCTTCAAATCAGTGTATCTGATAGTTTTATTAACCCAGGTTTTGGCCTGACGGCAGTTGCCGTAGGCGATTGCCAAATCTCTCATTAAAGTCCTCCTTTTTCACCAAATTCAAATCTTTTCTGTCTGGCGGCTCTGTAAGCCTTCTCCGTAGCTTCTTCATCCATTTGACTTAAGTAGGAATAGTCAGCACCGAACAGATTAAATGTTCCGCTTTCATCTACTCCTGGGTACGCACCGAAATTATCACTATCGATGGTCTCAAAGTTATAAAACTCAGGCCATCCCGGTTTATTGCCTCTAGAAGCACAATCCATGCTGTCTATGAGTTCATCAACATTAACCCCATTAGGGATGTTGCCGACAACTAAAATGCCTCCTCCTTGCGCGTGAAATCGATTGATTTTTTCTGCATCTCTATCATTCATCTGGCCTTTAACTTCTACGTAAATGCAGCGATTCTCAGCCTTCGAACTGTGGTTCAAAGTTACTCCGTGCAACCTGAAGTCTGGGAGATATTTGATTCCGTCTCCTAAATCGAAGCCTTCTGGTTCGTATTCCCACTCAACCCCGCAGGAGTCAAAGAAAACGGCCCATCGGGCTTCTAGTCTTGAACGGAAACGGTATCCTTTGTATTCTGTTTCAATAGGTTTTAAATTAGTCATATTTCTTTACCTCATTCATAAAACTGTCAAAATAACGAATCGGCTGTCTGCGTCTCTTGGCCACGTTAAATTCAGCCTTCAGCCCAGCGGTAATGGTGTCACCGAATACCCAAAGCTTGTTGCACTTACCCAAAAGGACAGAACTGATGTGTGTCTTAAGATCTTCATCCTGGACTGCTGTCATAATCGATAGTGGGGACAGCGGAATTTGCCCTTGCTTTAAAGCAAAGCGGCAGTATTGCTCGGTGTCACCTGTGCCGCTGTTACACAGGTACACGATTGGTCTAAAAGTTTTTGTCATAAAAAATCCTTAATTAGTAAATAGTGGGGTGCCCTGCCCCCACATCTATTAGCCACGGGAAAGAGTTAAATCTGACGTTTTTCGAGAATTTCTTTTAATTTTTTTTCGGCGCGTTTCCGTTTCTGGGAGAGGTTGTTCTCGGATTCACCGATCCTGTCTGCATAGTCACGTATGCTTTCGCCATCAATGTTTACGGCAATAACTAGTTCAGCCCATTCCGGTTTAAGGCATTCCCTAATCAGACGACATACACTTGCGTATCTTTCCTCAGCATCGAGTTCCTCCTCGGGGTTATAGAAAGGAGACAAAAAATGTTCACCGCTGACATCAACGTTATAATCGCTGTGTTGGTCGAACGTATGCCAGTTGTTGTAGTCAGGACGGTTGAACTGCTTCTCAAAAGCCTCCTGAATGCTTTTCTCATCCTTCCCGAGATCTTCATCCTCCACGGAAAGAGCCACCCAGAGCGCTTCTGTTGCTGCATCATCCAGACTGATGGTCTGGTACCCATTTTCGTAACTAATCTTAAGTTCCAATTTACAATCCTTAGTCCTTTGGCGCCTTATGGACAATGAAATTAAAAAATTACCGGTACCGTTTCCGGTACTTTCCATTACGAATTCAAGATTGAATTTGTGATCAATCTCGGTGAATTTCGATAGTAGAATTGTACATTTTGGGGTAAGATATATTCCAATATTACATTTACATGTTTAATTAGAATATTTATGACAATATGGAATAACAGTATGACAAACGGTAATACAGATATGAAAAATCATAATTTCAATATTCTAAAAAAGAATATTGATACTTTAAGAAAAAATAGGGGATGGACCCAGGAAGAACTCGGACAAAAAATAGGTATGCAACAGTCAAATGTCTGTAAGCATTTAAAAGAAGGTGGTGGTTTTACTTTAGAGCAGGTTTGCAGGTTGGCAGATGTTTTTGAAACGTCTGTAGATGAATTACTAGGAAGAGAGAAAAAAGCAAAAGATTATTCAATTAAAGATATTTGCAAATTCATTGTGGATTTAATATCTTCCGACGTTATTACTACGTTTAGATACGAAAAGAATGAAAATGTGTGGGAGCAAGATAACCCTGAATATTCTCCTGAACATTCAAATAAAACCAAAGTTTTTAAATATGATGCCTTTTACTTTTCGACTTACGAGCAAATACCGGACTATTTAGATGAATATGCTGTAGATAATAAACTTGACGAATTTAGATATACTGGAAATTATGTAAGAAAGAATGCAAAAATTAATAATTTTTTGTATAAATTTATAGATACCAGAAAGAAGTATCTAAGAGGAATTATTTCAGAAGAAGAATATAAAGCTATTACAGAGCTTTATATTAAAAATATAGATAACGATCAAAATGATTGATTATAAAAAAGCTATTTAAATTCGTTAAATATCCTATGGGCTAAACGTTAACCCATAGGATAAATTATGCTTCGAAAAACTTTAGTTGAGAAATTCCGACATCTGACCGTATCCACTCACGTAGGCACATTTTTGTGCTCTGGTTAAAGCTACATACAGTAGACATTTTTCAGCCGTGAGTCTTTCCTGGGTACTTACTGAATCTGTATACTCGACAGCTGATGCTAAAGGGATAATCCGTTTATTGGCTGCGACAATAAAGATATACTGAAATTCCAACCCTTTAACGCGATGCATGGTGGCAACGCGGATGCCGTCAAGACCACGGTCATCAGCTCTGTTGCCCTTGATCTCATAGCAACGAATTCCATTTGAAGTGAATTGAGAAATATAATCGTCAAGTAGTTTGTGGGTCCTTGCCACAACACAGATATTCTTCGCAGCGACTCCACTGTCAATCAATCCTTTAATTTCCTTAAGAACATAATCAAATTCCTCGTTGGCATTGGTGAATCGATTAACTTCCGGAGCTTGACCATGAGTCAGAGACTGACAGCGGTCTCCTGTATCAAACTCATCATCAAGGTCATCAAAAGAAATACCGTTCAAAAGTGCAAAGGCAGCCTTCCTAATTTCCTCAGTGGTACGGTAATTAATGCGAAGAATACTACTGCGTCCACGGACATTAATTCCCCCCTTGGAAAGAGATGCCTTGTTTTTATATATGCGTTGATGAGCATCTCCAACAATAAAAATATCATTCTCATGCTCATCACCGGCAATGGCACGCAGAAGTCTGAAACCATTAACGCTTAAATCCTGACCTTCATCAACAATCACATGCTTGTATCTAGTCTCGGAATTAGACTTTAATAAAAGCATTCGACATTCGTACATGGCCGTATTTATATCCCGAACCTGACGCTCTTTCATTATGTTCTGGTATGCTTCAAACACCTTCCAGATCTGCATGCGAGTCTTCCTGTCTAGTCTGACGCCTCGTCCTGTTCTTGTGGCTTTGATGTATTTTTCAAGAGAGAAAGCCTCCTGAGCCACAACAACTCTGGTGTATTCATCCTCATAAAAGCTAACAGGAAATTCGTCACTAACGTCATTAATAGCCACGGCATCTTCCCAAATTTTTGTAATTTTTTCGTCGTATGCAATCTCAGCTGGGTAGCCATGTTCACGAAGGAACTGGACAACCCAGGCATCGAGGTTGATGACATCTATTCTTCGAAGTTCGTCTAGCGTGCAAATTTTTCGAAGATTATCTTTTATGTCTGAGGCAAGGTTAGCCGTATATGTTGTGAAAAGAATACGCTCCTTATCTTTTAAACATGTTGCCAATTGTTTTGCACGATGCATTGCTACTACCGTTTTCCCTGTGCCAGCACCTCCAAGAACACGGGCTGCCCCAGAGTAACTTTTCTTAACAATTTTCCGCTGAGTAGGATGCAGGAAAACACGCCATTTCTCCAACGGCTCCGCCATAATTCGTCGCAGTTCATCTTCTCCATCAACAACCACAAACGACTTCAATGTTTCTGGGCTGTCAAGAGCATCTGCAAAACTGTCTGATACATTGATTTCTTCATGCTTAACCAGTGTCTTAACTTCATCCAGTGGGAAGCCTTCTGCGATCCATGAAAGGGCTTCAAAAGAGTCTGCAGGAAAGATGTTCTTCTTAGAATAAAATTCCTGTGCGTCTACGATAGTTCTTGCGAACGGAATCAACTCTTCCGGCAGGCCAAGTTCCACCAGGTCTTTATCGGATATTTCAGAAAACAAGCAAAAGTCCTGTGCTGCAGGAATAACCTCAGGTGCGATGACCATATCGTAAATCTGGATCGCACCAGTCTTTGGATTGATTTCACACTTTTTATTCTTAGCCCAAGCATATGCTTCGTCATGATGATCTACCCACAGGAGCAGATAAACTCCAGTCTCTTGCTGCCTTACTACAATACCTCTGTATGTGTTATCGATTCGCACTGAGCAGATTTTCTTATCCCGACAGGCATTCAGTTTCTCATAATTGATCCCAGGGGAATTCGGATCGTTACGGAACTTGTTCATAAACTCAGTAACTTTCCCCTGAATTTGTCTTGGTAAAGCAGCAAAGGCCGTCAAAAAGTCAGCAGAAATTGCGACCTTAGTTGTGTTCTCTGACATGTATTACAACCTCATTGAAAATTGTGTCGATCTCATCAGTATTGATAAATATTTTCCATCCGGCATTCTCTGCCTTTTCACGGTCTACCATCTGTGCCTCTGTCATGAATCCTATTTTGAGTTTTATCCATGCCAGCTCAACTTCTGCGATGACTTCTCCTGAATCATCAGCTAACTCATATCCCGCTTTTTCAGGAGCTATAATGCCTTTTTCTTCAAGTGCATCGGCAATTTTTACTACAGTATCATCAAAGAGCATCTTACGGATTTCATCCCAGCCTTCCTCTGGTTCTTCAGAAGGAGCTGTATCCTCTGCGACAGTGTCAGTCTGCCCATACGGCAATGGTATATATGCATGGTTATCCAAACCAGTGCTGCATACGGCAACAAAGCTTTTGCTAAATTGCATCACATTAAAAAACTGCCAGAAGCCATTCCATTCCTGTTCGTATTTATCCGTTCTACTGTCTGCTCGGTCATCAAGCAATGCAAGAACAGTCACCGGCGAATTTTTATCTACCTTCATTCTTGACGCCAAAATTCCGGCATAAACATAGAAGTGAGAGTCAGAACTTCTCGGAACCCAAGTTCCGAAGAACGTTCCCGGTTGGACAAATTCTTCTTCAGTGAAATGAACTTGACTATTTGCTCTGCACACAGCATCATTCCAATCAACAAAAGCAAGGCTGTTAGCCGCCTTGGATGGTTCCAAAAGGGAGAGTGAATATGCTCGAGCCTGTTTCTCAAACAAATCCTGTGCGTCGTCCATGTCCAAATATCGCATAAGTAGTTCAAATGTAGACATTTTTCCTGGCTTCAGAACATCAGCTTTACCAACGGTTGGTTGATACATCTTTGCACCAGACGGCATTTTTTCGTGGGCAAGAGTCCGTGTGGCATAGTCGCCCTGTGTCTGGAAAACAGACTGAACGTCGCGCCAACTTAAAGACCATACACGGTATCTTCCGCTTCTGCGAATTGCCTCTCTCTTTAAGGTATCATCCGCAACCTTGTCTTTATGGTAGATAAAGCCATCCGTGAAAATAGCTATAGGCAACTTATCCGAGCGTCCTATTTGCCGAATAATAAAGTCGGGTTTACTCTGTATAGAGACTCCTTGTAAAGGTCCCAGTGTCACTTGTGGCTCAATCTCCCATGAGGCTCCATTCACCTTAAGGATGTAGCCTTCCTTATCATTAACCAGTGACTTGGATATCTCAACTTTGCGGTTCTCGTTACCCATTTGGGCAATTGCCTCTATAAAGCGTCTTTCTAGCTCACTATCAAATAATGAGTTTACAGGAATGTTGCCAAGTTTTTCTATTTTGGCCAAATTATCCTTACCGCTTAAAATAGATTTCAATATGCGGATGGCCGTGCTACGTGAAATATTACCTATGTTCTGGCTCTGCCGGTAAGCATACAGGCAATGATAGCAGCCATCTTTTTGCGGATCTTCCTTACATGAACATTGCTCCAATTTCTGAAGGGCTCGTTCAAAAATATCGATAAGCGAACCTTGTTCATTCATAAGCTGCTTCAGATAGCCTGTACCGCCCGGAACGGAATCATAAATCACAAGATACTGCTTTCTATAGTCTGCGTCCGGCACAGGAACTTCGCTAACGGTTGCCCTGAGATGATCCACATTACCAAAATACTCCTTCATACCCAACATGAAGGCTGCAGTAAAGGATTCAGTTCTTACGGTTGAGGAATCCATCGTTGTTGCCGGGATAAGAATACGCAATGCCTCTGTTGCAAATTCCCTGTATAGGAATAAACACTCTTCAAATGGATCGTTATTAAATGCCTGCATCTTTCTTGTTTTACAATAGAAAGTATGGATACTTTTTCCTTGTTCAGGCTGGATTTTTCCGCAGTATTTGCAAATCTTAAATCCTTTACGAACATCCTCAACACCGGATACTGTCAGTTTCTCACCAACTACATCACTTTCACCGAAGTTTATTTCACGGAGAGTCGCTTTCTTGACAAATTCATATCCGAATGAAAATTCCTCATTGTCCATTTGATAGGCACTGGAAATGTCATGATCTTCATCCACATCCACCAGTAGCTGTTTGCAATAAAACACATTAGAACGGTCATCATTATCATCGGAAATAAGGCTTTTAGTGTAGTCCATGTTGGAATAAACCATCTGTACCTTTAGCATATTCCGAACCTGTCCTGCATCCGCCCATGCTGGGCTTCCACATCGCGGACAACATGATGTATTCTTTCCCGCCTCCTCAATTTGGGCATGAGAGCAGTTTGGACATAGTCTCCATTTTGCCGATTGCGCACTGGTAAGGTCTACCTGGTCAACTGTAAGTTTTCTGCCATCAACATAAAAACTGTTGTTTGGCGCAAATTCGCTGATTGCGGCAGAAGCAGACCGGCTATACTCGTATACTGATTTTTTATACTTGTTTTTAGTTTGCTGTTTCTCTGTTTCATCATCCTTGCGGTACAGTACTGCTTTTAAGACAATACCAGACTCAGGGAATGCATAGTTTGGTAAAAGGCCTTCATCTGACAGGAAGTTGAAGATATCTTTCTTATTGATTTCCTTTACAACATTGAGAAGAGCTGTTTGTTCTGCCTTTAGTTCTTTTATTTCTTCATCATAGGAACTATCCTTTGGCTTTGCCTCCAGTTCCTTTACCATATCCTTTAGTTGTTTAATGCTTTGCGTTAAGGAATCCTTTTGATTCTTTAACGAGTTGAAGGCCTCTAATATTCGCATATGCATCGGGCTTTCTTTTAGCTTGTCACCCTGTGCAAATGTCTTGAGTTCATTTCTCGCAGTATCATCGAGGAACTGTGCAAAAAGTTGTATAAATGAGTTGAGCAGATGTGAAAGATTGTTTTGAGCATAATTTAAAAAATTAAAAGGGAATACATCAACAGGATGCTTTTCCAACTTTCCAAGAACAAAGCTAACATTCTTAGGAATGGACTGCTCTGTGGCTACGCGTTTTACCCAGGAATCCATACAGTACGCTACAAACTGACGTTCTAATACTGCTGAAGCTTTCAAAAAAATCTTTGGCGGAACTACGCTGCCTTCCATCATATCCAGTGGATCGGCATAGAAATATAAATCGTGCGGTTTGGCAGCAGCAACAGCCAATGTCAAGGCATTGCCATCTTTACGACCAGCACGTCCAGTACGTTGCAAAAACTGAGACTGAGCAGGAGGCATGCTACAAAGGATGACAGTGGAAAGGTCTCCGATATCAATCCCCATTTCCAGCGTTGGAGTACACGATAATACATTTGGATCCCAAATCTGCATGGTGTCTTTTTTGCGTTTGAAATCAAATTCTAGAGACTCTCTGTCATCACGTTCCAAAAGCCCTGTATGTTCTCTTGCATTGATGCGAACAATATCTCCTGAAGAGAATAATTTACCATAGTAACCAAGACACGACGATTCGTCTTGAACAAAGCTGCCGGCACAAGTATTCCGAATGCATGAGGATTTTTCCCAGAACTCTTTGTTTTCTGCTGAAACTACATGAGTGGTACCGCAGGTATCGCACTTCATAAAGATAACATTATCGGATATGAAAACATTATTCTTATCAAGAGCATAAACTGTGTATCCCGCCGTAGCAGGGATGCTTACTACAATGCCATCCTTTACTAATTCCTCAAGGATGATCCTGCTGATTACAGTATATGTGGAAGTCTCAATAATTATCTCGTCACAGCATGCCGCAATCCAATCTGTATATTTCCTTTCGGCAATAGTATCAAAGTTAGGATTCTTTTTGCTTTGGTCTTCAGAACGATAAATGAACCGAGGGGTATTTCTTCCTGACTTACGCCCAGGCATCCAACTGATTCGGTCGTTGGAAATCAGATAAGTGTTGCCATTTTCTTTCCAAAAAAGTGAAAACGCTTCATTATCGGCAAAGGCTCCGTTCTGCGCCATGATTTTTAGGTATCCAGCTACCATGTGCACATACCGTTCAGCTCCTGTGTGACCAAGCCCGCCAAGTTCGTTAATGACTCGCTCATGGACAAGGTCTGCAACCTTAAGAACTGTGTCTGAAGGGAATGATAGACAGGAACAACCTGATTTCTCAAGTGTGCGGCCAATACGGCTGGAGAGACCATACTCCAACATGATTTCATATGAAATACGTTTTTCGATATCATCCATCAGTTTTTTGGATCTGGCATCTCTTCCAAATTTACGCTTTTTGAGCATGTCTTCATAGGCACTCATCCATGTCATATTTGGGGCAATGAAGAAACTTACAAAACTTTCGTCATTAAGCTGTTCATGCCAATATTTGATAAAACCTTTAGAGAAATCAGCAAGAGATAGATTTGCTCCGCCATTTTGAACATATCGTTGAATGGCAGTCTTAAAACCAAACCGCCAGGTACGGGCATTAAAGAATCCAGCCCTGTGAGCAGCATCCTGGACGTTATCAGAAAATGCCAGAGTTTTTTTATCATCATTAAACTTGGACGCAAAGAGCAAAGATAGTTCTGTACTGATCTCTGTGGCACTACGTAGTCCCATAATCGAAAGACCTCGCTTCGAACCACAGAAAGGACAAACAAACTGTTTATTGCTTTTTGAACCAGTTGTTTGTATCGGACTAGGTAGAATTACATCTACCATATTGGTGCCACAACTGTCACAGGTTGATGGTGAATCTTTACCTAATTTTAATTGCAAGCAACTAGGGCATATACGTCCTGCAACCATTCCAGAGGGAGCGTTGTCATGTGCATGTGGAAACATCATGACAATCTTATCGTCTGTCTTAAAGAAAAGGTTATAGAAGGACTCTAAGCTATTAATTGTTGCATTCATTTGCTCGTTAAGAATCGAGGTCCAGCCAGTTGCACCGCAATCTCTACAGTTAACTACAGGAAGGTATTGTTTAGCCTGTTGGCTATTTAGATCATGAGCTATAGAATACGTAACCTCACTGCCGGATACCTTGGCAACCAGACGTCGTAACTCCCGTATCCAAAGTTGCACTTGGACATTTAGAAACGGACGAAGGCTGTTCGGCTTTCCCGATCTGGCGTGAGAAATAAGAGCAAGCAATGCATTTATTGCAGTCTCGGCATTTCCCATTTTCTTAAGGTCTGGATAATTGATTTCCAGTTTCTCTATGATAGTACTAACTTGATGGTATTTGCCTTTTATCAAGGTAATCATTGCCTGCATAAAACTGTGATGCATCAGATGCTTACCAAGAGCAATTCGTCCTTCTGGTGAGATAACGTCAACATCATTTAGATTTGTCCATGCTGATGTGGCTTCTCTAAGATAGGCTTCTTCATTATCCTGTTCCACCAGTTCCGAAAGTTTAGCAATCTGTTCTGCTGACGGTATGGTAAAGTCAGTTATATCCTGCCCCTTAAAGAATTCATCAGGAGAAAGACGATCTTCAGTTACAATGGACTCTTCTTCAAAAGGCTCACCAAAAATTTCCTCAGCGTATTGAAGGATACTTTTACCATTATCCTTTGAGCCCATGGTAGCTGAAGTACCGATGCAACATAGATATCCTCCTGGTGTCCATAAGCGGGATTTCAACCTGCGGAGCAAGCATGCAAGGTCGGTACCTTGGGCACCGTCAAAGGTATGCAGTTCATCAACTGCGATATATTTCATTGTATCTGGATTGTTCTTTTTCCATAGTGCTGCGTCTTTTGGGCGTACAAGTAAATAATCTAGCATCTTGTAATTGGTGAGGAGAATATCCGGAGGATTGCCGAGCATCGTCTCATGGTCGGTGATGACATTATCCTCACTCATCATACGACTTGGATTCTGTTGAAGTCCACCCACATACATACCTGCAGTCACATTGCCCTTGAGTTCTGGGCTAGACCATATCAGTTCTGCGATTCTCTTTGCCTGGTCAGTCGCCAAAGCATTCATCGGATAAATAATGAGCGCCTTAACCCCTTGTTCTCCTCGGTGTCGATAGCAATACTCCAATATCGGATACAGGAAACACTCCGTTTTACCGGAACCTGTGCCAGTTGCAATCAATGTCGATCTGCCGTCATCTCCTGTGAGTCTGTTAAATGCGGTCTGCTGATGAACATAGGGAAGGTACGCAGGATGAATGGATTTAAAACATGTCGGCATCGTCTCAGCAACACGAAAAGGAAGCCGAACGGAAACATAAGGTTCATGATAAACAGAGTCCTTAGTTTGCAGCATATTGCGAATTGATCCTTTAAAAGGCGCATTTGACATCGGAAATGATGTTTCAATATAGTTTCTGATGCCTTTCTCTAATTGCTTAGCAAGTATGGATGGTAGCATTGTGCCAATCCTCCTTTGTTTTTATTCTTTCCTACAGGTCTACTCGTGTTTTCCATACTTTTCTTCAAAGAACTTCCAAGCAGTCTCATAGTCCTTTATACGATCACAACGATCAAAAGGTGCAACGTACTCAATGGTGCGTTCTATGGGGCCACCTGGCATGGTATCATCAGTAATGGAGCGATAGAACTTCTGACCTGCTGTGGCTCTCTTAACGGTATTTTCCCATTCCTTGCGGTCAAAACCCACCCCTGTTAAACTACGATTATTAGTAAACACGATTCGACCATTTACATCATACCAAGTGTCTGCCTCGTAAGATTGAAGTACAGGGAATTGGATTCTGTAAATGATTTTAAGTTGCTCTAGTGTCATTCCTAATGCCATTGCAACTAGAACATCCAATTCAACTAGTGCTTGCCTTCTTTCAAAATCGCTTCGTAAAGGTATTTCCCATTTCCATTCTTTGGACAACTTAGAAAAATCTTTCTTTAGCCGAATATTCTCCTTTGACCATGATGATGATAAATAATCTTCATTCCATTCTTTACACCATAAATCGGCGTAGAATTGAGTTAAACAATTTAGAAGTAATGCCCGTAATTTAATTTGATTATTCATTTTTGATTTTGGGATAGGAAACAATCTAACAGTCCCAAAATATACATCAGTTTTTCCTATACATTTCACTAAAAAATCATATGGTACACTAGCTTCACATCCTGCCAAAAGTGACAAATCGTCTAAAGATTTCGGCGTCACAGAAAAAATAGTGTTTACATGTGAAAACCCTTTAGGAAAAATTGCTCCTGCAAAAGACCTTTCCGATGTACATCCAACCATTCTCCTATGAACAAGTCGATATTGGTTCAAATAGTTCCCCCAAGGCATTGATGGAGCTCTGTTGTAGAACTCGTTCATATTGCAATTTGGTGTATATTTCACCCTAATCAAATAGTCTGCCGATATTTGAAGCAAATCTATGGGGTCATAATCACTATTAACTCGGTAGTTTTTTCTAGTTGTCTTAAAATAGGGATTAGCAACTCCAATATGAGCGCCAGAATAGATGGTACTCTCCTCTGTTTCTGGGTATTTTACATCGTATGCAATAGTACCATCTTGCTGTGCATTCGTTTCATGCCAACAAGGAGAAGAATACACTTCATCAGATGATAATTGTCCAACCGTTCGTTCTTGCGAAACGAAACATTCTAAAACTTCGACTAATTCTTTAGAATGCATAGTTGGTAGTTTAGTGAACATCCAATTTTTTTGTTCCTCTGCATCTTCAAAAATTCTAGCAAAAACCTCCAACTCTTTTTTGGTAATTCTAATGCGTCTATGAGGATGACCTCTGGTATTCCACTTATCATTTTCATCTTTTATGCCAGGAATGATGCTACTCTCAGCCGGCTCATAACATTCTTTAATTGTAGACACAGCATAAAGATTTCCTATAGTATCAAATGAAATTTTGCCGATAGAACCATAGATGTTTAAACTGAAATGAGTACTATGATGAATTTCAGCAAAGAGTTTTAATTCATTTGTAAACTGAAAATGATATTTTAATCGAGGAAATATTTCTTTACGCAAATCACATCCGGAAGGATCATCGTAAACTCCATCAGGGTGAACAAAAGCACTTGTTCCCAATTTGTTTGTATACATCCATGCTTGCGGTAAAAAACATTTATACAGATTAACCGCTCCATGTAACATCGGATAATTCTGATTGGCCCCCAAATATGATTGTTGTCCTGTCAAACTTTCATATTCAGCAAAATAAATATTCCTCGTATGATTATTATTCAAAGCCTCAGTTCTTCTCTGAACGGTTTGAGTAGCAGTCAATTTTTTTACAGCAAGAAGAGGTTGTTGATCTGCTAACACGCTTTGCTCATTCCATGTTATTTTAATCCACGGTGGATTTCCGATTACAAGATCAAACCCACCACGTTCTGCAAACAAATCAGCAAACTCTAATTCCCAATGCACAAAATGGTTCTGTTCCGCAATATCATGTACTAAAGCTAGTCTTGGAAATAATATACAGAGTTCGTCAACATCCACAACATTCTGTCCAGGAAAGAGGTCTTTTATTTTACAGATTAGTTCATCCTGTTCTGTCGGGAACAGACTGAGCTGCTGGCCGAACTCTAGGATATTATTACCTTTGTTTGAGAATGTGCCTACAAGGATTAGATTTAAGTCATTAAGGAATTCACTGCGACTTGGCAGAAGGTCTGCTTTATTAATAGGCCAAAACCACAAAGCACACCAATAGTCCATAGCAAACTTCAATCTGGCATACGGACCAGCGTTCTTCATGTGTTCTGACTTATACAATTTAGAATAAATTTGGTCTTTCTGTCTGATAGTCGTGCGAGAATCAGTAATTGTGTCGTTGTATCCGTAAACTGAAAGTTGATCCCTGGTTTCTGTCTCCACTGTTTGACGCAGTTTTACTTGGTTATTCCATAGTTCATCGATCACCTCAGATAGTCCGCGAAGTGTTTCAAGCTCACTAAGGGAATATGGAGCTATGAACTTTTTGTTCCATTCAACCATTGCCTTAATGTTATCAGTGGCCAGCGACTTAATGACCTTATCGGAATAACTGCACATGCCTGGATCGCCCAACAGGAAATGATAGATTTGTGCATTTCCTTGACGCCTTTTACGTTCCGTTCCCAAAGGTACACGCTCTGGCGCATTTTCATACCAGCGCATTCCCTTTGATGTAGATGTAAGAGCTGCCTCTTGGTAACACTGCCGGCGTGCACCGATCAAAGAGTTGCCGTTTATAAGCTGTGTGCCAAACCATGGTACGAAGCCTCCCTCATATATAGTGTTAAGCCACAGAGAAACTTCTGCTAATTCGACTGCTACAGGATTCAAATCAATACCATAAACGTTACGGTCAGCGATATACATCTTAACCTTTTGCAGCTCCTGCAGACGTTTTTCTGCCGGAATCATCTCACCAAGCTCTTTCTGCTTTTTATCTAGGTATGCTTCAGCAATTTGATTAATTCCTTCATTTAAGAACGCTGCTGAACCCATGGCCGGTTCACATATAGTCAAATGAAGGATCTCATCAGCAGTTTTGCCTTTCAATAGTTCCTTCAGTGCATATTTCACTAGACATTTCGTCAGTACTTCTGGAGTGTAGTAAGAAGCAGATTTCTCTCTTTCTCGCCCGGCGAGACGATAAATGAAAGTTCCTTTTTCATATTTTCGGAGATGGCCTTTTTTATACTTTCCATTTGGATCGTCCTTCTCATAGCGTGCACGTTCATCTTCCGTATACTGATCTAGCTCTTCCTCGGAGACAAAGTATCCAACATCCAACTCATTAAAACTGTCACCGGCACGCTTTACCTCAAACAGGGTTTGCTCCGCAATGAATCCTCTGTAAGAAAGCAGTGCTTCATAAACGGAGCCCATTTGGTTGATACCGAGGTTGGCATAAGAAATACGTCCTCGGCGGTCGTTCTTCTTGCCAGATTCTCGTGTTAAACTCATGAGATCAATAATGCGAAGCATCACACTGTTGCGCAATTTTGCCGCCGTTATCATCTTTGTATATTCAGGGTCAAAGATATGTGCCTTCAATGGGGCGATTACGAACATGTCGTGGAGACTTTTTTCCTCAGAGTATTTCAGAATTTCTTTTTCTGTTGCCGGATAGCCGTTGTAAATAAGGTCATAAAGTTTAGATAGAGTTTCATGCAGATAGTAACCGCTACCAACCTCTGCAACATCATCACGAATATCATTCGCAATGTCGCGGAGGCTCTCCAGCGAATACCCCGTCAAATATGATTGTGATTTTATTGGTGCATAACCCAATTCAGGGCGAGCTTCAATAAACAGCACAAAAAGCATACGGTACATATACCGCAAACACTCAAGAGTCAGTTGTCCTGCATCCACAGGCTCGGTATTCAAATCCCGTCCTTGACGCGTAGCCATGTCATAAAGAACCTCATTTCCAAGAAGTTCTATGCATTCACGCAAAGCGTATTTCAAATCCTGCGATACCCCAGCGGCATGCTTCTGAGAATTTGCATCTAGTTCGTCCAGTAGTGCTGTTCCTTCTTCTGGACACAGACTGTTCCTGTGTAGAAGTACGGCCATCGCTTGTAATGTGGATTCCTCATGGCGACTGAATATATCTTCCAGTTCAAATTGCAGATAACGCTTTTCATTCCACTTATTTCGATCAATCAGTGCAATCTGGTTCATTCCAATAAGAACGATAAAACGTGGAGGATCTGCCTGTCCGAAGAGTATTTTAGTAATAAGGTCCTCATTAGGGATATCTGTCAAGTTTTCTTTTGATACAGAGCTTAGACCGTCTTCAGCGATTCCCTGTACGGAGAAGCAGTACTTGTCCAAAATAGCAGCTTCCTTATCTTCAGAAGTTGCCAGCAGAACCCACAGTGCAGGAGCACCGTTTATTTTTTTTAGTTCTAAATACACAGGAACTTTAATGCTATCATCAATATCGACAACCTCTGGTTCTGGTTCCGGATATCCAAGGGCAGACAGATAAATGTCTGCAAGAGTACGAATATTTACCAAAGTCTGAGTGTCAAATTTTGAACGAAGGAATCTATCATGGATAGGATAGTACTGCCTTGCTGCATCTCGGAGCAGTGCCCACGGTGTTCGTACATTCTCATTATCCTTCGCTTCAGCCCGCCATTTTGAAATGGTATCGGAGGCATTCTCCTCAAAGATGGACGATAAATAATGGTTAGTATAATATTCGTTCTGGTTTGTAATACCTGTTAAATCCATGCTCATTTCGATACCCCCTTCAGAACTGTCACGATCCGTATGTATGGATTATTCTGAATGCTTAGAGTGTCCGTTACCCAGTTTGTGAATTTATCGAACAGTTCATCGACCATTCGTTCCTGTTCGCTCTTTTTCCTTTCGCTATCAAAAAGAGAGAGCTGGTAGCTCTTATGCTTTTCTTCTAATGATGCAAGTTTGTCCAATTCCTCATCCAGCAATGGATTTATTCGATCAGAATACTGTTCAAAGAACATCTGCATGTGTTCCTGGGCATGGCTCACTACATCTGGCAAAAGGCTGGCTGCTTCACTTACATTCTCCTGCGTAAGTGCATTGCTATTCGGAATGTCTACGTTACGCAGACTTGCACGTTTGAGAACCTCGTTCATGGAAATAAATTCTTTGAATTTTCCATTTTCATAAAACAGTCCAAACCACTCATCAACGAGCGGGGTAGACCTTTTATTCGGAATACTGCCGGTGACAATAAAGATCGTTTCTGATGGCATCAAAACGTCCATCAACCCAACAATCGGCGCTTCACCTCTACCATAGAGCAGGCCACACTTGTCATTTACCCAGGTGAAAAGAGGATGTAATCTCCAAAGATACTGTACCTGTGGCCATGCTGTTTCTGCCATGTTGTTCTGCATGCATCGCATCATCTCGGACATACAAAACGCTTTATCGTCAGAAAGTCGTATATAATCTCCCTGTGGCATAGCTTCTTCAGGAAGAAGTGCTGTCAGACGTTTTTTCATGTCTGGTGTAACCATAATTTCTAGACCTGATACAGCCTGCAAACGTTCAACAGGATGGCTTTCTGAACGATTTAGAAATGCAAAAGCCTGGTTCAAATAATCAATATCCGAAAAAATTGTTTCATCAGATCTTACTAACACAGGAGCTTTATCTTCTTCAGAAGCGGCCATAAGGGCCTCAAAAGGATCAAATTCTTCCTCGCCGCTATTGAGGAGGTCTTCAAAAGCTGAGACATTAGCACCTCCTTCAATGATATCGGAAACAACGAGTTCTTCATCTTCAACAGAGAACTTACCAAGCAGAAGAGCAGGGTCTCCAATATTCTTTAAAGCTTGTTCCTCTTTCGTAATAAGAATCTCAATTATGCGCATATCACCTTTAATGCGAGGATTGGCACTTTCAATAAGCATGTAGCGAATGTCAGGACGCTGTTTCTGACCATAGCGGTCTATACGACCATTACGCTGCTGGAAAACCATGAGCGACCACGGAATATCAAAATGAATAAGTCTGTGGCTCAGATAATGCAGATTCAGACCTTCTGATGCCACATCTGAAGCAACAAGCACGCGAATTGATGAATCATCGCGTCCAAAATTTTCAACGATTGTCTGTTGCTCGACCTCACTCATTTCTCCGCATAATTCCTGAATAGCTCCTTTTTTCAGCTTTAGGTCTTTTTGAAGTTGTTCAGCAAGATACTTCATTGTTTCAATGCGTTCAGTGAAGATAACAACACGGTCATCAGTCCGGGCAGTCCACCCATATTCCTTACTGCGAAGAAGTGATAAAAGTTTCTGATACCTAGAGAAATCAGCCGGTCCGATTTTGATCAATGCATTGCGGAGCGTCTCTAGGGTTTCTATGTCCTGAATTTCATCTTCTGGGTATTTCTTTTTCAGCTTATTCAGTCTTGTATCGATGCTCTTGATGCAAGCTGCAGGACTTGAAAAAAGTGACTTTTCCAAACTTGTTTTAAACAGTTGCCCCTGAGACTTCGTCTTGTTCAGGTCCATTTGCAAACTCATCCCAGCAAAAAAATTGTAGGCGTACTCTTCAGTTGCAGACGCCTTGCACCGCTCAAGCTCAATTCTACGCTCAAGAAATGAACCGCTAATTTGGTCCTTTACGTCCTTCTTAAAACGACGAACGCACAATCCTTTGATATCTTCTTTTGTGTAATCATCAGGATTGGCTATGGCGGTTGGATCAAGCATATTCATAAGAGAGGCAAAACTTTTAGCACGACCATCATGAGGAGTTGCTGATAACATGATCATTGTATCTGAACGATCTGCTAGCAGTTTGGCTAACCTTGCGCGTTGTGCTTGACGGTCACCACGTTCGGCAACATTTTGTGCCTCATCAATTACGATAATATCCCAGTATGCATTCTCCAGATGGGTACGGTACTCCACGTCTCTCTTCAATGTATCAATAGATACTATGGTCTTGTCATAATAGAAGAAAGGATTATAGTTGGACGGAAGCTTTGTACGGATATTTTGTATCTTTTTGGAATCCAAGCGCACAAGAGGAATAGTGAAGCGATTCCACATTTCCTTTTGGAACTGTGTCATCATACTCTTAATCGTAACAACGAGGATTCTTTTTCCCTTGCCTCGAGCAATAAGTTCACTCATAAGAATGCCTGCCTCAAGGGTCTTACCAAGACCTACAGTATCGGCAATTAAGATACGTTGACGAGGTCTGCGGAGAGAAATCTGCGCAGGTTCAAGCTGATAAGGCATCAGATCCATTGCTGCTTTATCCCCGATATGCAAGTCTGTGTCAGTCGGGATCTGCTGTCGCCATTGGCTTTCAAGGTACAGTTGCGTTCTTCTAAAATAAGAGGAGGTATCAGGAACTAACTGAACTTCAGCGGGATTTACAATTTTAATATCTTCAAGGTCAGTTAAGAAAATGACATCCCTATCCTTGACCAAAGGGGAAATACCAATACAGTGCAGAGCTAGATTGCCCAAATTATTCTTTTCAATTTTTTTAACCATCCATTCCTCGTCTCGAATGATGGTTCTCATACCGGGTGCATAATCGAACATTGTTTTACCCTTAATTATCGCGGAAGAGAGATTACTGCTTTGAACTCTCCTCATATATTGGCCATGTATTTTCTTGATTTGTCGTTTCTTTAGAAACAGACTCAATAATGGCGGTAGCAATACATTATTTAGTCGTCTAAAGACAAAATTCAGATTTTAAGGATATTATCATAACAAGCGGGCATAAATCCGAGCCGATCCACACAAATCCAACATCAAGCAGACCTTTAGAATATTTTTTAACTCAACTTTCCCACATGATTTTGAGTGGAAAAACATAGCGCAACCTTAATCCATGCGGTTTAGGTGTTTTTTAAAAACATGTATTGATTTT
>NZ_JNKD01000048.1:0-21631 GCF_000701925.1 Ruminobacter sp. RM87
CAATGCCGTGCTTACACTGAGGAAAATGTCTTGCCTAAATTTCTGCTTGACAAAGGTCGTTTCATAACAGGTATCTGATAAACATAAATAACGATGGAAATGAGTCGTCATTAAATAAAGAACCGATAACTCCTGCCAGAGGATACTCCCGTGATGCCCATCCTGAGCTGCTTCAGGTCATGTTGCAAATGATAACGGATGAACACGGCATGCCGATATACATGAAACCACAGGATGGTAATACCAATGATAACACCGGCTTTCAGGCGTCACTGGCCCTGGTAAAATCTTTAAAGGATGCCATCAACTTCAGGTATCTCGTAGCAGACGCAGCTCTTTTTACAGAACCTAATTTAAAGGATATGGCTGAAAAAGGGATTCTGTACATAACCAGAGCACCGAACAGACTTACCGAAGTAAGAGGCCTGATATCGTCAGTGATCAATAACGACATGGAGCTCATTGACGATGAGTACAGTGGAAAGCTCACAGACTTTGAATACAAAGGAGTGAAGTTGAAAGCTCTCTGTGTGTACAGTCAGCAGGCTCGGAAAAGGGCTGAAAAATCAGTTGAGGCCAAAGTAAACAAAGAAATTGCCGAACTTGAAAAGAAGCTTGATAAACATGGGCATAAAGCTTTCAGTTGCGAGCCGGATGCCCTAAAGGCAACAAACGAAATTATCAAAAAATTCAAGTTTGTGAAAGTGAAAGAACTGAATGTGACAAAAGAACCTGTTTACAAGAAAGGCAGAAGAGCAGCTGATGCTGAACCTGTCGGCTACAACCATTTCGTTCAGCTTACTGTAGAGCGAAACGAAGAAATAATTGCCGAAGAGAAAAATGAAAAAGCTGTATTTGCTATAGTAACAAACGACACTGAGAACGACTGGAAAGCAGCAGAGCTTTTAAAGAATTATAAATCTCAGCAAAGAGTTGAGAGAGGTTTCAGATTCCTGAAGGATCCTCGGTTCTTTATGGATTCGTTCTTCCTGAAAAAGCCGGAAAGAATAGAGTCTTTACTCATGATAATGGTAACCAGTTTATTCGTATATTCAGCAACGGAATACATCATTAGAAAGAAACTGAAAGAAGAAAACAAAACGCTTCCAAATCAGGTTAACAAAGAAGTTCAGAATCCAACGGTAAGATGGATTTATTCAATGTTTACAAACGTAGGCAGAATGATTACTGACGATAAATCCATATACGTTGGACTTACAGATTTCCAGCGACGAACGGTGGAAATTCTTGGCGACGAATGGCTAAAAATGTATCAAGTATTTTTGGAATAAGGAATCTCTTAAAAATATGAAAAAAGCAGTAGAAAATTAAAATATCAGTTTTCTACTGCGGAATGTCGGATATAACCACAACCGCTCCTTTTATTATGATAAGCTTAGCTGAAATTGCTATACTCTGAATATTCAGACGGAAAGAAAAAGAGCCTGTCACCCAAACATGACAGACTCTTCATAAAAAGTTATTTCAATAAAGAATAAGCTTTAGATATTATCGGTAACGATTTCCTTGTTAAATACCTTTTCACAGAAACGGCATTTAAGCTGGATTTTACCATTCTTGTTAATTACCTTGAAATTGGTAACCGCAGTCTTTTCAACATTTGTAATGCAGTTGGAATTAGGACACTTGAATACAGCAGTCACACTTTCCGGCAAATCTATATTTCTCTTGTTTACAACCTTATAATCTTCAATGATGTTAACAGTTGCATTTGGAGCAAAAATACTTAACTGATTTGCCTGTTCTTCAGTAAAACGAACATTTTCAACCTTAATAAGATCCTTATGTCCGTTAGCTTTTGAAGGAAGGTTAAAACCGACGGTTATACGGTCATTATTATCAAGAATATGGAAATGCTTGAGAATATTCAGTGCCTGTCCTGCAGGAATATGATCTATTACGGTACCATTCTTTATGGCTTCAACCTGAAGCTGTTCTTTTTCGGTCATGTTAAACCTCTTCGTTTAAAACTAATGACAATAAAGCCTGGCGGGCATAAACACCGTTGGCAGCCTGCTGGAAATAATATGCATAAGGAGTCTTGTCCACTTCAGCGGTAATTTCATCAATTCTTGGCAGAGGATGTAACACCTTAAGATTAGGCTTTGCGTCTTCAAGCAGTTCAGGAGTAAGAATATACTTGGCTCTTATGTGACGATATTCAGTTTCGTCAAAGCGTTCCTTCTGAACTCTGGTCATATACAGAATATCAACTTCAGGAATAACATCTTCCATTCTATCCATAATATGATATTCGATATTGTTTTCTTCGTACTCATCAATAATATATTCAGGCATGGCCAGCGAATCAGGAGATACCAGGAAAATCTTCGCATTATACTTGCATAAAGCCTGAGACAGAGAATGAACCGTTCTGCCGTATTTAAGATCACCTACGAATGCAATACTTAAATTATCAAGATGTTTCTGAGTTTCAAAAATTGTAAATAAATCGAGAAGAGTCTGTGAAGGATGCTGATTAGAACCGTCACCAGCGTTGATTACTGGCACTGGGGATACGTCAGCTGCAAGTCTTGCCGCACCCTCATGATGATGTCTCATCACAAGAGCATCTGCATATGAGGTAATAATACGAATCGAATCTGCAAAAGTTTCACCTTTCTTGGCTAAAGAGGTATTGCTTGCATCAGAAAAGCCAATAACTCTGCCTCCCAGGCGCTGAATTGCAGTCTCAAAAGATAATCTTGTTCTGGTAGAAGCTTCGAAGAAGCAACTAGCGACAAGTTTATTTTTAAGAAGATCAGTACGAGGATTGGATTTTAACAGCTGAGCTGTGTGGATAATCAATTCAAGATCGTCACGAGAAAATTCAGATATTGAAATGATGTCTTTCTGGAATAAATTGTTTGCCATCATCTTTTCCTGGTTTGACTAACGTAGATATTATCTACTCTCATAAACCCAGCAAGGCTAAGGTGACATAAAGAATCAGGTTTCAGGACATCAGATTAGCGTTGCTATCTGAAGTACACATTATATAGCTTTATTCCATCTTAAAAAATAAAAAAATTCAGTTATTTGATTTTTTAATAAAAAATGGTCAATCATAAATTTCGCAAAGCCCCTATTTGTATACGTTTTATACATATAAACAATTTTTTTTTACAAAAGTGATTTTTTTCTTTATTTTTACTTAATTATATGTATAATTGCTCATGTGCTTAGGGGCGTAGTTCTAATGGTAGAACAGCGGTCTCCAAAACCGACGGTTGTGAGTTCGAGTCTTACCGCCCCTGCCAAAAGCAATTCTCTGACATTTTCCTTTTTTAATCTTTTATCCAATTATTTTAGTAATACCCAATACTGTTTCCATTAAAATGTCCGTTTTATTCTCCGAATAATTTGCCACTGTCTTAAAAAAACAAATCCTTTAAACAGATAAATCAAAAAAGGATCCACAAAAGATATAAGAAACTACTTGCTGTAATAATATTTGATTCCGTTAGACGGCTTAAAATAGGTTCGAATGTAACCGTCAGTTGATACAATCACAAACTCGTTTGTGATTTCAAGATAGTAAACATCATCGCCATCATCCATCTCAACCTTGTGAAAAGATGCGGGATTGTTTACAACATTCAATGCAGCTTTCTGATATGCCTGAGCATTGGGAAACCCCATTTCTCTTCCGTGTTTTTCATAATGCTGGTTTAAAAGTCTGTCATTTCTGAAAGTGTAATGATGTCTCAGCTGCTGAGAATCAGCATATGTCTGAGTTCGTTCAGAATCTTGGACATGCTCCGTCTGCTGCTGATAAGCTTCAGATTCCAGAGAAGTGGGTAATTTAGCATCACCGTTAGTCCATAAACTGGCAAACTCGACTCCTATAAGCAGAAGTATAATACCTATGATACTGAACCTTCCTCTTCTACCGTAACTCCTACCATAACCTCTTCCGTATCTCTGAGAGGAACCGCTGAATAAAAATCTTAAAATTATTGCCAGAATACTTTTCTGCATTAAATCCTACTCCTGAAACATTCAGAAAAAAAACAACTGTTCCACAAACTTAAATTTTCAGATACTCAAGCATTTTAGCATAATCGTCTGCAGCCTTTACCTTATCATTAGCCATAACGATAAAACCATTCTCGTCAATGAGATAAGTTGTTCTTACAACCCCCATATACGATCTTCCGTACTGTTTTTTCTCTTTCCACACGTCATAACTTCTGATCACGGCAAGTTCTTCATCAGAAAGTATAGTAAACTGCAGTCCGAACTTATCAGCAAATCTGCCATGCGAACCAACAGAATCCTTGCTGATACCTAAAACAACAATTCCGTTATCAGTAAATCTGGCAATATTTTCAGAATAGCCACAGGCCTGTTTTGTGCATCCGGAAGTATTGTCCTTGGGATAAAAATACAGAACTACCTTTCTCCCGCGAAAATCTCTCAGTTTATGAATAATACCATTCTGATCCGGTAATGCAAAATCAGGAGCAATCGTACCGACTTCGAGCATAAGCAACCTCTCGGATATAACTATAATAAATGAACTCTGATATATTATATTATCAGGATTACTTTCAAAAAATACAATTGAACAAAAATGCTAAGCAATAGATGGTATTAAAAGAATAAGAGAAGAAAAAACGGAAAAAAATCAAGAGATTTGATGGTGGCCCATTCCTGACTTGAACAGGAGACCAAACGATTATGAGTCGTCTGCTCTAACCGACTGAGCTAATGGGCCAATGAATTAAGACATGTGCATTATACATATGTGATTCATATTTGTCGAGTTTAAACTTCAGTATTTGCTCAAAATCACGGTTATAACCAATCATTTGACTAATATTTATCCACAGCTTCATTCAAAAAATAATGCCGATACTGTTTTAAACGGTATCGGCATTAATTATTCAGAATCCATCAGAAATTAATCATCAAGGAAGCTCTTGAGAGGTTCAGATCTACTTGGATGACGCAGTTTTCTCAAAGCCTTGGCTTCAATCTGACGAATACGTTCTCTGGTAACATCAAACTGTCTGCCGACTTCTTCAAGAGTATGATCTGTATTCATACCTATACCGAAACGCATTCTCAACACCTTGGCTTCTCTCGGAGACAATGCAGAGAGCACCTGTTCGGTCACAGCCTTAAGACTTTCTGAAGTTGCCACATCAGATGGCAGAGGCAGTGATTCATCCTCAATAAAATCTCCTAAATGCGAATCATCATCATCACCTATAGGAGTCTCCATGGACATAGGTTCCTTGGAAATCTTCATAACCTTGCGAATCTTATCTTCAGGAATTCCCATTTTCTTGGAAAGTTCTTCCGGAGTAGCTTCTCTGCCGTTTTCCTGAAGCATCTGACGAGATACTCTGTTGAGCTTGTTAATGGTTTCGATCATGTGCACAGGGATACGAATGGTTCTGGCCTGATCGGCTATAGAACGTGTAATCGCCTGTCTGATCCACCAGGTTGCATAGGTAGAGAACTTATAACCTCGACGGTACTCAAACTTATCAACCGCCTTCATCAGACCGATATTACCTTCCTGAATAAGATCAAGGAACTGAAGACCTCTGTTGGTATACTTCTTTGCAATGGAAATAACCAGACGAAGGTTTGCCTCTATCATTTCAGACTTTGCATTTCGAGCATGAGCATTACCAACCTTCATATTGGTGTTGATTTCACGAATCTTGCAGATAGGAAGACCGGTTTCACTCTCGATTTCACGTAAACGCTCTACGATACCGGTAATTTCCTTCTCATACCCCTTCATTCTTTCAGCAAAAGGCTTCTTGAGCTTAACAATCTTCTCAAACCATTCCATTGAAGATTCTTTCTTTGATTCAATGTACCTTACACGGTAATCTTCTGGCTTCATACCGCATCTGATCATGATTTCACGGATTCTTCTTTCCTGAACCTTTACCTTATCCATAACATCATTCATGTTCTTGATAAGCTGTTCAAAAACCTTCGGTACCAGACGGAACTGCTTGAATACTTCAGCAAGTTCCTTAATGGAATTCTGTGTTCTCTTTGAATCACGGCCATACTTCTTAAGACATTCAGTGGTATTGTTATATTTGTCCTTAAGCTGTTCAAACATCTGAGCGGCATAAACCGGATCAGGACCGGATTCATCATCATCCATCATTTTTGAAGACTTTTCTTCGTCTTCATCATCTTCATCGCCGTCTTCGTCATCATCGTCGTCGACCTGAACCTTGTCTGATGAATCATCACCATCATCATCAATGGATGCTTCACCATCCTGATCTATGGAGGCGTCGATATCAAGATTAACGTCGTCTAAAACTACTTCGTCTTCATCGTCCCTGACTGCAACTTCCTCTTCTTCATTACCTGTATTTTCAGCAAAACCTGTAATGATATCACTGAGTCTGATCTGTTCATCCACATACTGATCATACAGCTTAAGCACAAAATCAATTGCGCTTGGATATTCTGCAACACAGCTCTGAACCTGATTGATGCCGTTTTCAATTCTCTTGGCGATATCAACTTCTGCTCTTCTGTCAAGAAGTCCCACACTGCCCATTTCACGCATATACATTCTTACGGGGTCTGTAGTCTTACCGATATCAGAAATGATATTTTCGATTTCTGCCACATTCTGAGGCAGCATTAAATCATCTGTTGACTCCGGTGCCTTTTCACAGATCTGAATATCCATGTCGGCACATCTTTGAAAAAACTCTTCCAGCTTCTCAGAATCTAGATATTCTGCCGGGAAAAATTCCTTTATTTCTTCAGTTGTTAAGTAACCTTTGGATTTGCCATCTCTTAGAAGTTGCTTCAAAGAAAAACTAACCGGTTTACTATCCATTGCTTAACCTTTCTAATTTTGTTTAAGATAACGCCGCAGTTCATGCAGGAAGCAGAAACTGAAGCCCTTTGGCGTATTTCCTGTTTTTTTGAATTTCAATAATGTATAGCTGTCTTAATTAAATATATGCCGACCAGTCTATCTAAAGTACAAACAGAAAAAAATAATAATTACACACTAAGCAGACACATTATTATAAATACTTATCAGGCTTTTTTCAAAGACCAAACAAAATCTTTCGTGAATAATCTCAAGCATTTTATTGCTTATCATTCCAAAAATATAACCTGGATCTATATTTATAAATTAATCTTCAGTCTACGTGTATACATAAGCCCGAAAATGAATTTTTCAATCAGATTTTTATAAAACCGTGAAACATATGTTATATATATATTATCAACTGAAGCCGACGGACACCCGGCGGCTTCATAAGATCAGTGAATCTATTTGATATTTCTTAATTTTCTTTCCAGCAGTGTAGATAAAGCCATTTCTTCGTTGGTCAGATTTCTGCGTGAACTTTCCCGGCGCAGCCAGGATATTTTGGCTTCAACCGCTTCAGAAAGATACATTTTTATAAAACTCAGCATGCTGGATATTTTTACGTTCTCCAGACTGTCATCCAGCTTAACAGCTGCCAGAAGATTCATAATCCTCTCATACACCGAACCTCTGTACTGTTCAAGCAGTGCTCCTGTAGTTATATCCGGTTTAGCTCTGATTTTTTCAAGCAAATCAAGAACTATTGCCGCCTTCTGATCAGCATAATCACTCAGAAGTCTGTTTAGTCTGTCCTGTTCAGGAATCTGATTCACCAGATACGGATTCTGAATAATGCTGGCAACAAGTCCTCGTAAGGCGGTTATCTCAATCTGTGAATTCTGATTCTGAATCTGCGAACGCTCCTGCAGCTCACTTTCATGAACATCCGTCTGTTTGTTCTGAAGGCAGATTTCAATACGTCTTTCCTCCCACCCTACAAGTTCCGCCATAGCCACAATCAAGGACTGCACCATTATAGGAGCATCTGTAATCCGTTTTACCAGGCTGCAGAATTCATCCACGGCCTTAATCTGACCTTCATCAGACCCAAGATCATAACGATGACTGAGTTCACTCATCAGATAGTCTTTAAAAAACAGAGAATTTTCAAGGTATTTTCTAAAACCGGCAGCCCCCTGTGCACGAACAAGCGAGTCGGGATCATGTTCCTTAGGCAGGAAGCAGAAAGACAGTACCTTATCATCCCTTACGGCAGAAAGAGTAAGACCGAAAGCTCTCCATGCAGCATGGCGACCGGCATCATCACCGTCATAACAGAAAACTATCTTATCGGTCTGTTTAAACAGCAGACTCAGCTGCATAGGAGTCGTAGCAGTTCCGAGAGAGGCGACCGCATTATGCACTCCATACTGATCAAGAGCTATAACATCCATGTACCCTTCAGTGATGATTATGCAGTCAAGTTCCTCCTTTGGAAGTTTTCTGACATAGTCTAGATTAAATAACTCGTACCCTTTTTTGTATATTTCACTTTCTTTGGAATTGATGTATTTAGGCTTTGAATTATCAAGAACTCGTCCGCCAAAAGCTATCACATTACCTTTTTTATCTCTAATTGGAATGATCACACGATTACGGAACATGTCATAATAACGACCGGATTCATTTTCCTTTATCAGTCCTATATCAAGGAGCTTTGAAACCTTGTCAGGATTCTGGCGACTGTCCGCACATAATGATTTGAAAATAAAATCCCAGTTATTCGGAGCAAAACCAATCTGATACTTTTCTATGGTTTCCTGAGTTATACCTCTATTCTGCAGATACTGACGGGCTTCCGGATGTTTAAAAAGCTCCTGATGATAGAAACCGGCGGCTGCTTTCGTTAATTCAAATGTACCCAGTGTTTTTTCCGGATTGTATTTTGAATTTTCATCATACTCAACTGAAATACCGGCAATTTTGGCAACTTCTTCAACAGCTTCAGTAAAGTTCACATTGTCATATTTCATTATGAAACGGTATGCGTTGCCGGCTTCATGGCAACCGAAACAGTTAAAGAACTGTTTTTGAGGACTTACACTGAAACTCGGAGTTTTTTCTGAATGAAAAGGACAGCAGGCCATATAGCCCGAACCGGTTTTTTTCAGTTTAATACGTGAACTGATTACGTCAACTATATCAACTCTTTCAAGGAGTTCGTTTATAAAACTTTCTTTAATTCTTGGCATATTACAATCCTTCACACATACATATACTATCTTATTTCTAAATTTCTACCTTAAGTTTTATAAATTTTTATTTCATTCTCAGTGGAATACATGAAACACAGCATTCAGTCCTGTCAGTTGCACTGGTTCATTCCACCAATCCGGACATCATAAAATAATTACCATGAGTCCATAAATATATAAAATCAGTATACACGAAACAAAGAAGAAATATAAACATATTTTTTATTCTGTTTACCGTATTCACTTTATTTAACCAAAAATGACCTATTCATTTTTAAAACCGTGGATACTGCTCTGACAATCATACCTTTTTAATAAATGTGTTATGATATACCCTGTTTTTTAGAGGTGTTAACTATGTCTGTCTATTTTATTGGAGATGTGCATGCCTGCTTTCATGAACTGCAGGATCTGCTTAACGTAATGGAATTCAATCCGAATGATGACGAACTTGTTTTAACCGGGGACATCATTGGCCGGGGACCTCACCCGCTTGAAACCATCGAATACGTCAGAAGTTTAGGAGACAGAGCTCACATGGTTCTTGGAAACCACGATCTCAATCTTCTGGCAGTTATCTTCGGCCATAACCAGCCGAAGAAAAAAGATAATCTCAGCCCCATTCTGAAATCTTCAAAAATCGACTCCATCACAGACTGGCTGAGAAAACAGCCTCTGCTGTATATTCACCCTGAAATACCCGTATGTACGGTTCACGCGGGAATTACCCCTCAATGGAATATCGGGACTGCCATCAGCTGTGCCAGAGAAATGGAACAGGTCATACGTGATGAAAAACAGTTGGACAACTTTCTTTCAGAAATGTACAGTGACGATCCTTCTTGCTGGTTTGACAACCTTTCAGGTATATCAAGATTAAGATACATTACCAATGTATTTACCAGAATCAGATTATGCTATGCGGATAAAAGTCTTGATTTTAAAAATAAAAACTCCCCTGAAGAAGCCAGAAAAGAAGGACTGGTTCCATGGTTTGATCTGCTGAGTCATGATGCACTGAAAGCCGACAGAGACTATACACTGGTATTTGGTCACTGGGCAGCACTTACCGGTAAATGTCTGCATCCCAGAATAAAATCGCTTGATACTGGATGTGTATGGGGAAACCGTCTGACCGGATGGTGCTATGATACAGACACAATCTACAGTGTACCAAGCAGACAGCCAAGCAAGTTCGACAAATAACAGCAAGAGAGATAATTATGATTTTATCCATTATTGTAGCGCACACCAGAAATATGGTTATCGGCAAAGATGGAGGTATGCCCTGGAGCCTGCCTGCAGATTTAGCTTATTTTAAAAGAACCACCATGGGTTCTCCTGTACTGATGGGAAGCCGCACGTTTAAAAGTATAGGCAGACCGCTTCCCGGAAGGCTGAACATTGTTCTTACCAGTACCCCTCAGTCTTCGGAAAATCCAAACCTTAAATACGTAAAAACTGTAGAGGAAGCTTTTGAAGCCGCCAAACATGCATCAGAACTCTTTGTTATAGGCGGAGGTTCAATATATAAACAGTTTATAGACAGAGCTGATCGTCTCTACATTACTCTTATCAATACAGATATTGAAGGTGATACATATTTCCCTGAGTACAACAGGAATTCCTACAAAATCATCAGAACAGAACATTACAGTGCTGATGAGAAAAACAAATATGATCTGGATTTTATAACTTACGAAAAAATCAGATAAATGTTCAGGCCGGCTATAGCAGTCAGCCGGCCGTTATTTCCTTAATACTTTTTCTGTCTACGTCATAACGCCGGCAGAATTCATCCAGTTCCTTATCTGAAGTAATCAGCATTACCTCTCTGAAATGTCCGTTTCTTAAATTGGAAAATCCCGCCACTTTTTCGCCTGTACAGATACCTATACGTAATACAGGTTCTTCTATCTCCGGATCATACGGCGTCTGTTTAATCCGTCCCCGAGCAAATAAACTGTCGAACAATCCCATATCTACCTCTCATAGAATCACAGCAACCGAATCTTGCCATACGGATAAAGAATAACAGAACATCCGTAACAGATCTCCATCTTCACTCATAATAATAAAAGGGCGGGAAAAAATTTTTCCCGCCCTCAATATCAATCAACGTCAGACTGTTCTGTAAAAACTACTCTTTTGACTTTTGATTTTCATTTTCAGAACTTTCTTTGTCTGAATTGCCAGCATCTTCAAATGAATCGTCTTCTTCCGGTAAATCATCATCCTCAAATGACTCTTCATCAAAATCATCAAATTCATCATCAAAGAAATCGTCATCAAACTTAGGCTGAGGAGGTTCAGGCTTATCCCATACAAAGTTCTCGTTGTTAGCCTGAGCCTTGTCTTCATCAGTCTGAGCTTCTTCATTCATTCTGATGGCCTCAAGCTCATTCATGACGTCACTGCACAGAGGTTTAACATTAATTCCTGCAGCAGCAGAAATAACATAGTACTTCTGATCCTTGCGATCCAGTCTGGTAAGGATATCATCAATAATTTCCTTAAGTTCATCTTCAGTATGAATATCACACTTGTTGAACACCAGCCATCTGGTCTTTTGTGCAAGCTTTTCACTGTACAGAGCAAGTTCCTGTTCAATGGTTTTAATGTTTTCAACAGGATCAGAACCGTCAACAGGCTGAAGATCAACAAGATGCAGAAGAACACGACAACGTTCAAGATGTCTTAAGAACCTGTGACCGAGCCCAGCCCCCTGTGACGCACCTTCAATCAGACCTGGTATATCCGCAACAACAAAGCTTCTTCCTTCCCCTACTCTTACAACGCCGAGTGACGGCTCAAGAGTAGTAAACGGATAATCGGCAATCTTAGGTCTGGCCGCACTTACAGAACTTATAAATGTTGACTTGCCGGCATTAGGCAGACCAAGCATACCAACATCAGCCAAAAGCATCAGCTCAAGACGCAGGTATCGTTTGTCGCCGGGAGTACCATTGGTTTTCTGTCTAGGAGCACGATTGATAGAGCTCTTAAAACGGGTATTGCCTAAACCATGGAAACCGCCCTTGGCAACCAGAAGAACCTGATTTTCCTTTATAAGATCGCCTATAACTTCACCTGTATCATCATCTATAACACGAGTTCCCAAAGGCACCCTGATAATGATATCTTCCCCAGCGGCACCGGTACAGTTGGCCGGACCGCCGTTCTTACCTCTTCCAGCCATGTAAAACTTCTGAAACTGAAAGTCTATCAATGTATTAACGCTGGTATCAGCACGCATATAAACGTCACCGCCATTGCCGCCGTCACCACCGTCTGGACCGCCTTTAGGGATAAATTTTTCTCTTCTAAAGCTTACAATACCGTTACCGCCATCGCCGGCTTCAACACGAATTTTAGCTTCATCAACGAATTTCATTATGATATTTCCTTTCAGTAAATCCGTTAAACATAAACCTACAAAAAAAAAGACTCTACCTTAACACATAGGGCAGAGTCTCTTTGTCAATCTCTTAGATATTAGTCAGCGATAACGCTTACATATCTACGATGCTTAGGGCCACCAACGGTGTACTTAACCTTACCATTGCTGGTTGCAAATAAGGTATAGTCCTTTGCAACACCTACGTTGCTGCCTGCATGGAACTGAGTACCACGCTGACGAACAAGAATACTACCAGCTGAAACAGCCTGACCATCGAAAATCTTAACACCTAAACGCTGACCTTGGGAGTCACGACCGTTATGTGTACTACCACCAGCTTTCTTATGAGCCATTGTCTACTCCTTATGCATTAATACCGGTAATTTTAACCTGAGTGTACCACTGACGGTGACCGGTAACCTTCTGATGATGCTTACGACGACGGAACTTAGTAATACTAACCTTTTCGCCACCAATAGACTTAATTACTTCAGCAACTACCTTACCACCTTCTACATATGGAGCACCAACCTTTACGTTGTCTCCATCGGCAACCATGAGTACCTTGTCGAAATCTACAGAATCGCCAACGTTCTTAGAAGCGTCTAAATCAACTTCTAATACATCGTCAACAGCTACTTGGTACTGCTTGCCGCTAGTTGAAATAACTGCGTACATTATATAATCCTCTTAAAAGTACCCAGCTAGGCTAGGTACATAAAAATTCTTAACATGATAATGGTGCGAATTATACAGATTTGTTATCCTTTATGCAAGGTAAAATTTGAATAAAATCAAAAAAAATAAATTTAGCACTTTGATACTAATCTGCTTTGGGAAAAACACAGCCATATTCCTGTAAATCTTCTGAACAATCCACATATTGAGAAATATTGCAATCTAATCTTTTTATTCACATATCATCATTTATAACTTAATTATGCGATTTATGTAATATAATAAGGAGATAATCTCTGGCATGACAGCATCAGATGCTGTCTTTTATTAGATAACATTATTAGCAATTAGGTGAAAGATATGTCTGAATCTTTATTTATGAAACTGACTGAAGAGCCGGTCAAAGAAATAGACAGGTTGATCATAGAGCGGATCAAATCACCTATAGAACTGTTAAATCAGGTATGCTATCACCTGATAACCGCCGGAGGTAAACGCATCAGACCAAGGCTAATGACTCTTATTACCGGCCTTATTTCTCCGAGAGATATTTATAACGAGAATATTCTGTCTCTGGCGGCAGCCGTCGAAATTCTTCATACTGCCACACTGATGCACGACGATGTCATAGATGAAGGTCTTATGCGCAGAGGTATCCCGAGTACCAACAGTGCTTTTGGAAACAAGGTGGCTGTTCTCGGAGGCGATTATCTCTTCACCAAAGCCTATAACGCAACAATTAAAACAACTGACGCGCGTATCAGCAGAACTTTTTCTGATGCCCTGACCACTCTTGTTCAGGGAGAACTCACCCAGATGTCAAACACAGCCAATCTGGAGGTTACTGAAGAAAGTTACTTTAAAACCATATATTCCAAGACTTCAGTTCTGTTCGAAATCACTACAAAAATTCCGGGATTAGTCCTTAACTGCAGTGACGCAGAAATTGAATCTCTGGCAAAATACGGCAGAAACATTGGCTATGCATTCCAGATAGCCGACGATATTTTGGATTACACCTCCGACAGTAGCGTACTCGGTAAAAACATTGGCCGTGACATAGAGGAAAAGAAAATTACCCTGCCGTTAATCTATACCATTCACAACAGACAGGGCATTTCTCCTGAAACAGTTTATGCAGCCATAAACAGCAATGATATTGATGCCATTATCAGACTCATCAATGAGACTGGAGCCATCAGCGAATGTGACAGAGTAGCTGACAGACTGATTAAGGAAGCAATTGAAGCAATAAGCATTTTTAACGACTCAGAATACAGACAGGCACTCGGTGAGCTTGCTTATGCCTCATACAAAAGAAAGTACTGACACACATTGATAAACTGAAATTAAATAAAATCCTTTGCAGTATTTTATTTAATTTCGCAATTTCACACTCAGTTTTCTGACGGATACAGGCAATCTGACGCCTTGACAACCTCATCCTTTAACTTCATGAAAACTTCAACAATCTTCGGATCAAAGTGTCGTCCTGATTCGTCACAAATAATATCAAAAGCCTGTTCGTAGCTTACGGGCTCCTTATAACACCTTTTTGAAACAAGGGCGTCAAAGACATCGGCGATCGCCATTATTCTGGCACACAGAGGAATATCCTCTCCCACCAGATTAAAAGGATATCCGGTTCCGTTCCATTTTTCATGATGGTAAGTCGCCATGTCCACTGCAGTTGAAAGCATCAGTGAACTTTCCATTCCTGAAAGAGTTTCAGCAATCATCTTTCCGCCGATTCTGGCATGAGTCTGCATAATCATGAATTCATCCACGGTAAGTTTTCCCGGCTTACATAAAATCACGTCTGAAACAGTTATTTTACCGATATCATGCAAAGGTGCCGCAGCAACACATGATTCGCAGAAATCCTCGGTAAGCTCATCAAGATAATCCCCGGCCTCAATCAGACCGCGTATAACGATCTCCACGTAAGCTGCCGTTCTTTTAATATGAGCTCCTGTTGAAGAATCCCGACCTTCGATTATTGAAGCAAATGACTCTATTATCTGCTTCTGCATCCGTTCAATCTTATCCTCTGCAATTTCATCCTTAAGGGCTATTTCTTTCAGGCAGCGCTGATAATCAATAACCCTTAAAATTCTTGAACTGATGGTGGAAATTGATGATTTTAAATTTATATAATCATCAACCCCCAGTTCGAATGCTCTGTCTTCAACATAGGTATTTACACCGTTACCCAGTACCACCACTGGAATTGAACTGGTTAAAGGTAATCTTTTCAGTGACTCTATAAGGTGAATAGTATCCAGACCCTTGGTCTGCATGTTTATAATGATTAATTCAAAAGGAGACAATGCAGCGGTCTGCATGGTTTCCCTAACATTTGATACTTCTAGTAATCTGAACCCTTTTAAAAAATCCCCTAACACAAGAACATTATTCTTGTCATCATCAACAATCAGTATATTTCTCTGAAGCATCAAAACCTCTTGCCTGCCCGTTTATATTTACTTTATTTATCATCCCGTCTTATTTTTTCTTAATATTTAATTTCTTATTCTGACAGGTTAACAGTAACAGACCAGTTTTATCTTTTTATTTTTTTATGTACTGTTTTGAAAATCAAAATAATGATTTTGATATTTTATTATAAAGAATATGTATCTTCTCTGAAATTGACTGAATAACGTAATCACATCACGTTTTAAATACTTTTTTGTAACAATTTTATAACATTATCTTTTCAACAAAAAAAAGAGCCTGACATCAGTCAGACTCTTTCAGTGTTTATATCTTTACAGAAAAATACGTATTAGTCAGCGAAAGGATGGCGTAACACGATTGTTTCATCACGATCAGGACCGGTTGAAATTACGTCAACCTTAACACCTGAAATTTCTTCAAGACGCTTGATGTAGTTCTTGGCATTTTCAGGTAAATCTTCGTATTTCTTTAAACCGAAAGTAGATTCTTTCCAGCCAGGCATGGTTTCATATACTGGTTCAAGTCCTTCGTAATCGTCTGCAGCTAATGGAGAGTAGTCAATTATTTCGCCATTACTCTTCTTGTAAGCCACACAAAGTTTAACTTCATCTAGTCCGTCTAAAACATCCAGCTTGGTAAGGCACAGACCGCTTAATGAGTTAATCTGATTTGATCTGCGCATAGCAACACCGTCAAACCAGCCGCAGCGACGACGACGTCCTGTTACGGAACCGAATTCAGCGCCCTTGGTGCAGAGATATTCACCGGTAGCATCAAACAATTCGGTAGGGAACGGACCACCGCCTACACGGGTGGTGTAGGCCTTCACAATACCGATTACGTACTCAATGTTTCTAGGTCCGAAACCTGAACCGGTGCTGACACCGCCTGCCACGGTATTTGAAGAAGTTACGTACGGATAGGTACCCTGGTCAATATCAAGGAATGTACCCTGTGCACCTTCGAACATAATCTTCTTACCAGCTTCTCTGGCCTTTGCCAGGAGAGAGGTAACATCCTGAACCATTGGAAGAATTTCCTTAGCATAGTTCTTGCAGTCTTCAAGAACCTTTTCATATGAAATAGGTTCCACGTTGTAGTACTTGGTAAGACAGAAGTTATGATATTCCATTACGGTTTCGAGCTTTTCAGCGAAATCCTTCATATTGAACATATCACCTACTCTGAGAGCGCGACGGGCTGCCTTATCTTCATATGTAGGACCGATACCTCTGCCGGTGGTACCAATTGCTTTTTTACCCAGCTTGGCTTCACGGGCACGGTCAATCGCCTGATGGTATGGAAGAATCAGCGGACATGCCGGACTGATTACCATACGTGATCTCACTTCAACGCCTTTTTCTTCAAGTTCCCTGATTTCACCTAACAGAGCTTCAGGAGAAACAACAACACCATTACCAACAACACAGGTGCAGTTAGGACGTAAAATACCGGAAGGAATAAGACGTAAAACCTGCTTCTTACCGTCAACTACCAGAGTATGGCCGGCATTATGACCGCCCTGATATCTAACAACGTAATCCGCTTCATCAGTCAGCAGATCAACAATTTTACCCTTACCTTCATCACCCCACTGGGTGCCTAAGACAACAACGTTATGAGCCATACGAATTTATAACACTCTATCAGGTTAAAAACGAATTCTGAAAGCCGGACTCCAGAGTCTGAAGCAGACCGGGACTCGCATGCATTCAAAATCAAAATCAAAATCAAACCTTTGAATTTTATCATAAAACGGCCATGAATTAAACCAGTTAAGAGGCGCTATTAAAAATAAAATTCTTTAGGGTTTTTACAAAGATGAAGGTATTTGAAAAACATCCCCGCAAACAGTACGTCGCAGGGATGTTTTGAATGAATTACTTGAAATATTTAAGGAATTCGTTGTTGTTATCGGTGACTATTACGTTGCCGCCATTTGACATGCTGCGGGAATAGGCATCCATACTTCTCAGAAAATCAAAGAATTCAGGATTCTTTGAATAGGCCTGTGCATAAATCTTGGTAGCAGCGGCATCGCCTTTTCCTCGAATCTCTTCAGCCTGACGCTCAGCCTCAGCGACCTTAACCATAGCCTGCTTATCAGCCTTTGCTCTTATGGCTTCAGCCTCCTGACGTCCTTCTGAACGATGAAGTCTTGCAACAGTATCACGTTCAGCACGCATGCGCTGATATATGGAGTTGGATACTTCGTCAGGAAGTTCCACCTTCATAATGCGCACGTCAACAATCTTGATACCGAGATCCTTTTCAGTCTCGGGACCAACAACAGCCATAGTGTTCTGCATGATCTGTTCGCGCTTTGAAGAAGTCTTTTCTGCGGAGTCTTCATTATCCCTGCCGTCTTTGCCAGCAACAATTTCCCTTATGGTCAGTTTGGCGATCTGGGATCTGAGGCTGTCGGCAACACGATCCTTAAGACGTGCTTCAGTCACAGCAAGCTTTCCCTGAGTTGATGTATAGAACTTGGCAAAATCAACCACTCTCCACTTAACATATGAATCAATGATAAGATCCTTCTTTTCAGTGGTAACGAATCTGTCGGCGGTTGAATTGAGTGTCTGGATTCTGGCATCAACATACAGAGGTTTATCCACAAATGGAATCTTAAAACTGGCCCCCGGCTCATACAGACTTATCTGCCCCTCACCGTTTCTTACCACTTTGTCAAATCTTGTAAGCAGAGCTCTCTGACCTTCGTGTACAACAAAAACAGACTGGAACCCCACAAATCCAAGAACGATGAGAACCACAACCAGTGTAATCGGATTTTTCATTTACTTCTTTCCCCCGTTTCTGTTTTCACCTGAATTGCTTTTATTGATTGAATCAATAAGCTTGTCCACAGGCATATACATAAGAGGAGAAGCTCCGTTCCTGTCGGCACTGATAATGACTTTTGCACTGTTGCCATACACATTTTCCATAGTTTCAAGGAAAATACGGCGCTTGGTAATCTGCGGTGCGGCATTATATTCAGGAAGCACCCTTTCAAAACGGGCCACATCACCTTCCGCTTTGGCCACAACCTTACGACTGTAACCTTCAGCTTCTTCAAGAATTCGCTTTGCCTGACCTTCAGCCTTTGGCACTACCTCATTCCTGTAGGCTTCAGCTTCTCTTTTGAAGCGCTGTTCATCTTCCTGAGCAGCAATTGCATCATCAAACGCCGCCTTAACCTGGTCAGGAGCTCTGGCCGGCAGGAAGTTTACGTTAACAATGGAAATCCCCATGTCATACTGAGAAATAATGGATTTAAGCAGCTCCTCAGTGGATTGTCTCACCTGTTCACGACCATTGGTAAGAACGTCATCCATCTTGGTATGACCTATCACGTAGCGTAAGGCACTGTCAGTTGCCTGAGTAAGGCTGGTATCCGGATCCACCATATTGTACAGATAGTTGCGAGGATCGCTTATCTTGTACTGAACTTCCATTTCCACGTTAACCACATTTTCATCTTCGGTTAACATCGAACCTACTGACTTGGTAGACTGAACTATCTGAACGTCAACCTTGGTCACCTTGTCAACGAGAGGTATTTTCCAGTGCAGTCCCGGCATTTCAATATGGCTGAATTTACCGAAACGCAGTACCACTGCCTCTTCAGCTTCTTTTACGGTATAGAAGTTATTAATTACGATAAAAAAGAGAACAACAGCTAGAAAAATAATCCAGGATAAAAACGAACTTTTATCAAAAAAATCATTAAGTTTTTTGGATAAATCATTGGCATTGTTTCGTTTCTGCTGTTGCTTCCATGGATCATTGTTATTAGGCTCGTTCCAGGCCATTTATTCCTCCAAATCGGCAATTTAAAATTTTTATCAGAATTCAGGCTCTTTAAAAGTAAAGTTCTTTGGTTTCACACAGTATTTTTCCAGAGCACCGTTACTGCGACTGTTAAGCTGAGCCAGTTCAACCCGCTGATGCTTAACGGAAAGAATCATTTCTCCGGTCTGTGAATATGTCTCGCCGTTAACAGCTCCCATCTGATAAAGTCTGTTGCGTAATCCGCCTTCGGTTCCCGGCAATTTTACCACAATTTCCACCAGGTCATTACCCAATAATTCCGCTATGGCCTTGTACAGAAATTCAATACCGACGTTTCTTGCGGCACTTATGTACACCGCTTCAGGTTTTCCGTGTTCATTATATACAATGCCCGGTTTAACCTTTTCCAGACGGTCGATCTTGTTGTAGACTCTGAGTTGAGGTACCTCGTCGGCTTCTATCTGTTCCAGTACGCTTCTAACGGACTCAATATTATCCTGAACCCTCTCATCACTGAAATCAATCACGTGCAGCTGCAAATCCGCATCTCTAGTCTCACTCAGAGTAGATTTAAAAGCAGCGACAAGATCATGAGGAAGATGACGTATAAAACCTACCGTATCGGCAAGAATAATCTTTCCTATATGAGGAAGCTCAACGGATCTCAGGGTAGGATCAAGGGTCGCAAACAGCTGATCAGCAGCATACACTTCCGAATCAGTAAGCAGATTGAACAGAGTAGATTTTCCGGCATTGGTGTATCCCACAAATGAAACAACCGGAACATTATTATGAACACGAGCCCTGCCACTCTGTGTACGACGGCGTTCCACCAAATCCAGATCTTCCTTGAGAGCGGTTATTCTTTCACGAAGCAGGCGTCGGTCACTTTCGAGCTGCGTTTCACCGGGACCGCCTCTCATGCCTATACCGCCCTTCTGTCGTTCCAGATGGGTCCACCCGCGGACAAGTCTGGTCTGAAGATATCTCAGCTGAGCAAGTTCAACCTGAAGCTTACCTTCCCTGGTTCTTGCGCGCTGCGCAAAAATATCCAGAATCAGTGCGGTTCTGGTTATAACCTTGCACTTTAATTCTTTTTCAAGATTTCTTTCCTGAGAAGGAGACAGTTCATGATTGAAAATAACGGTCTCTGCTTCAGACTCAGAGACCATGGATAGGAGTTCTTCCACTTTACCGCTGCCGATAAAGAAACGGGGATCGGGAAGCTTACGATTGCATGACATTACACCGACAATCGAAGCCCCTGCCGATTTTGCCAGAAGCTTAAGCTCATTAAGATCTTCGCAGCTGTTTTCCTGAGCAAAATCAACATTAACAAGGACGGCACGCTCACCGCCCTTATATCTTTCATCAAAATCAAACAAATCTAATACCTATGTATAATTCCGTAAGAATACAGATTATTCAGCCTTATCGGACTCAGCGGTATTCAGATTTGCGATAGCTCTAGCCGGAACAATTGTGGAAACGGCATGTTTGTAAACCATCTGACACACATTGTTCTTCAATAAGATTACAAACTGATCAAATGATTCAACCTGCCCCTGCAGTTTTATTCCGTTCACAAGATAAATTGAAACAGGGATTCTTTCCTTTCGTAAAGCGTTTAAAAACGGATCCTGTAATGATTGTCCTTTGGACATAAGCGTTCCTTATATTATTGTTATTATTTATAATAATTATTGGCCTTAGCCGTCTATCATCTGTCATAAACATTTGAAAGACAATAGCATCTGTAATACAGAACAGATTACTCTGAAAAACAAATACCAGTCACTACAAATGACCTGCTGCCGTCGCGCACTGCATCTATCATACAGTCGTTAAGACCTTTCCCTGATTTAAGCGACAAGAACAGATACACTCTTCATAACACAGTTTACTATGTCATTACGAGCACGTAAAACAAAACTTTATGTATTGCCCTACATTACATCTTTTTTCAATACTCAGTCAGGAAATATTTTCAGAACATCCACGTTCAGAAACAGATCGTGACTGTTCATATAACTCAGCATGCAAAAAAACTAAATCGTTTATAGAAATACCATATAAAATTTATTATGTAATACATACTTTTACAAAAATTGATATACATCACCATATTTTTTACATTTCTTTGATGTATTCTATATTATCTTTTTCTACGATTCAAATACACTTATTAAAAAAATAGTAATT
>NZ_KL370839.1:0-2569 GCF_000701925.1 Ruminobacter sp. RM87
ACGGAGGAGAACGCCTCTATGCCACCGGTTCAACATATAAGGGAAAAATATTCATTCATCTACTGGCTCAGACCTTGAGGATGATGATGTGCGTTAGCGCTGCAGGACATAAAGCGGACGGAAAGGTACTTCCAGGAGAATCATTGGAAAAGGCAATGATACAGCTTAAAAAGCTTCAGGCCACAAAGGCACCGGGAAGAGGTACTTACATAACAAAAGAGATCCCTAAAAAAACCAGAGATCTCTTCGACTTGTTCGGCATACCTTACCCAAAGAAGCAAATCAAAAATTAGAAACTATGATCTGCGGAGTTAGGGGTTAAAGTATAAACTCGAAAATTGATTATCTGAATTTCCGGTTTACATTAACGGCATTTCTGAAAGATGCGCTTACTTGAGAAAACTGATGAAATGCATAATTACGGCATCAGGCAGTTATACGTCTTTTTCATTCTTTTCCTTATCAGTTTCCGGAATAGATTTCAGAAATTCTCTGGCTTCTTCTGTTGGCACAATATCGCTGAGAATGGCGGCAAAATAACGTGCTGTCTCGAAGTCTTTATCCTCAAGAGCATAATGTGCGTAATTGTATGCTATATCAATGACGTCGTGATCGGCTCCACACCAGAAACCGTATTTCTCTGAACATTTCATCATGTCTTCAGCCGTTGGATCTTCGAAAATTCCGCCTACAGTTTCGATATAACTGAGTTCCTGTTTAACCATAGGTGACTCTTCATCAAAATTTGTGCTCAGAAGCAGAGTGCCAACGGCATCTTTGTAAAGCTTATTCTCCACAAAGTAGTATGCGATGTTACGTAAGCATCTGGCCACGTCATGCGAACGGAACGCAATTCTGTAAGCATCCAGTGTCTTTCTGAAGAATTCATCTGTATTATGTTCCATCTTGAATGTTTCGGTATATTCAGACATTAGCTGAAAGTTTACGGGATTCCAGCTCAGACCTTTAAGCAAGGCCTTTCTGGCTTCTTCTATCTGTTTGAGTTCCACGAGCAGCCAGCTGTAAATAAGGTACATCCGTCCGAAAGGTACCGGAATGCGCTTCACTCTCTTGGCAGGTTTGTTCATGCGTATGTACATGATTTCTTCAAAGTATTCACTGAAATTGAAATACAGGTACTGAGCGTCTTCGTGAACGATGTTTTTAAGTTCAAGTTCTTCGAGGTATCCTTTCAGAAGCTGACAGGCCGTGTCGTATTTTCCGCTCTTGATGTGAGACTGAATCCCGTCGAGGTTCTGTTCGCATATACGGGCAATTTCATCGAGATTATCATTCTGCAGGATTTTCTTGCTGTCACTGAACATCCTGTTCAACAGTCTGTTGCATGCAATGAAAATCTCTTCTGCAAGCTCGTGGTCTTTGTATTCGGCGCACTTTTTCTGAAGATATGGCATATCAGTTACGGGATTTCCGGTGAAGCCACTGGTAATTTTACGCATGATGGAATCGAGTTTCTTGTTTTCACTCATGTAGTGCTCCTTTGCTCTGGGGACAAACGAATGATTCAGGTTCTGTCAGGACGGTTAGAGTATTGCCCGTAATAATCAACCGGAAATGACTGAAATATCAGTATTGCGGAGTTAAAAAGTCAACCGGAATCAGCTGACATATATAATAATTATAATTTGTGTTTATAAAATTTGTGTGAGCTAAGCTGATGTTTTTGGCGATGCTGTAAAAAAGAGAAGTTTGATTCAATGTATTTCGGCAAGAGGTATGGGCAAATTCAGCTTCGGCCTGCGGATAAAGGCAGACGGTTCAGTAATACCTGTCCTGTAAGTAACCCGTAAAAGTGTATGATTAAGCATATTAAGAAAAATCACCGGATTAAGGAGGAAAGATTGAATTTTGTGAATGCAAAAAAAAATAAGGTTCGAACTAAAGTGGCTCATAGCTGTTCGAACCCATAAACATTGCATGTGTGTACTTTAAAAATCATTGCCAGCTTCATACGTCCTGTATAAACAAAGCCATGAAAAAAGGAACATCCTGTTCCTCAGCCCCGGTTCGTCAACATCCTGTAAACGGAAAGGCTGCGATGCGTGAGGTATCCAGACATCCTTGTCTCCCTCAACAGTTACTATTGTAAAAATTTGAATTTTTATGAATATTGATCTTTGTCACATTATTTAGGGCTGTAAGCCTTTGTGAGACTTTGAAAAATCGTGCAGCCATTGAAAACATGGCGTTTACGAAAAAAAGACTTTTTATGTGTCTGTTTTATGATTTTTATTATGCTTACATTACTATAGACAAAGTCTCACATGCGGGTGAGAGATTGTATTTTATATATGTGTTTTTGTGATTTTTTAGAGCATTCAGACAGGTCAGGAATTTTAGACAGTATCAGGACTGTAAGCGGGAAAATGAAGAAAAAACGCCATGGAATATGAGGCGGGTCTGGAGGCTCTGTAATAATATAAGGAGAAAAAAAAGAAGGTTCGAACCAAATTGTTCATCATGAACTGTTCGAACCCTTGACTTACATGTGTGTGTTTTAAAATCGTCGCTCTTTCTTTTACGTCCCTGTAAAATCAAGCGGTGTTTC